>NZ_JACZCQ010000015.1 GCF_014904705.1 Nisaea sediminum | reverse complement strand
ACAAGTTTTTTACATATGAATTACTCGCGGAATAATCGGGAAGACTTACGCCAACGGAAAGAACAAATGGCATGAATAATTCCTAGTTATCGCATCAAAGCTCTCCTCAACCCCTCGTCCGTGGCCGCCGCGTAAATCTCCGTCGTTGCGATCGAGGCGTGTCCCAGGAGCCGCTGCACGTAGCGGATATCGACCCCCTTCTCCAGATACTCGGTCGCTGCGGTATGGCGGAGCATGTGCGGAGTAATCCGTCTCGGCAGTCCGAGCGCGTCTGCCTTCTCTTTCAGGAGGGAACGGATATGGCCCGGTGCTGCCGGGCCGCCGCGGGCATTTACAAGGAAAACCGCGTGTCCCAGGGCCAGAGGCCGCGCCTCCCGCTCTTTCAGATAAGCGGCGACGCCGGCGCAGATCTCCTCGCCGACGAGGAACACCCTGCGTTCGCGGTTGCCCTTCCCGCGGATCCGGATCGATGCGTCCTCAAGATCGATGTCGGGAAGCTCTATGGCGCAGAGTTCGCCGACGCGAATGCCGGTAACCAGGATCAGGCCTATCGCGAGATCCACCGTTGCGCGCTTGTGTGCCTCGGCGGATTTCGGCCGCTTCGCAACGGACACCGCAATATCCGCCGTCAGCTCCCCGAGCTCCCCCTTGCTGAGATTGCGCGGCAACCTCCGGCCGAGACGAAGCGCGAGCTGAAAGCGGCGAAACGGGTTATCGTCGACGATTTCCTGACGTTCGAAATAGGCGTACAGCACCTTCAGTGCCGCGAACCTGCGCTTTACCGTCGTCGATTTCAGCCCTCTCGCATCGCGCATATGGGCAAGAAAGGCCTGCAGCCGTTCGGGCGCGACTTCGGTCAGCGCGGGATCTTCGCGCAGCCACTTCCTGAACTCCGCGAGATCGGTGCGATAGGCCCGGAGCGTGTGTTCGCTGAGGCCCTTCTCCAGACGACAATGCTCTAGAAAGCGCTCGCAGGCATGCGAGAGTTTCATTCTACCCCCCCCCAATCCCAAAGGACCGCGAGAATACGCAAGTACTATCCGGGCGGGAAGTCGGTTTGGAATCAGGGAATTAGGGCACGCCACCGGGCATAAGGCGGTCCAACGCGCCTTTCCCTGCTACCAACGCGGTTTCTCCATCGAGTGGAACCGTTGCGCGTCCGCCGAAGGTCATGTGCGAGCGGAAAATTCCCGGCCGCGGCGAGCAGACGGTATTTGACGGACACCGCGCGCCAACCCCTAACACTCCCCGACGTCAAAAATTAACCATTCATTTGCCAATATTCGCGCAACAATAGCTTAAATGCGATTTAAAATTGGCAAAAAGGCTCAATGACTTACAATCCTTTTCTATAGCTTTTCTTAATAAATCCACTATCATATTGATGAAACAATATGCGATTCCGTCATCATTTTAGGCGAGGAGCTGTAGATGTTCGGGTTCGGGAAAGAAAAGACCGCCGAGGAGGAAGCTGAACAGCGCCGGATCGAAGCCATGAAGGTGTCGATCGAAGGCGCGCTTGTTCAGATGAAGAAGCAGGCCGAAGCGGGTCTGACCGACCGCTGCGAGGCCGGCGCCAAGCGTCTCACCGAAGCGCTGAAGAATCCGAAGCTTCCGAAAGACTATGCCAAGCAGGCACGCGACGGCGTCGACCGGCTGATGCTGCATGCCTTCATGAAGGCGACGGCACTCGCGTCCAAGGCGGCGATCGATGCCGGCAAGGCGGACGATCTTGAGACCCGCTCCGCCAAGATCAAGGAGGCGCGTGAAAAGCTTTCCGGCGCGATGAAGTACAAGGCGCCGCAGGATTTCAAGCTGCAGTGCGAGCGCATGCTGGAGGTTGCCTTGATGTCCGGCGGCGTAAAGGCGAAAGGCCCGACCAAGGCCAAGCCGCTCGATACTGCGCCGAAGGTCGAAAACAAGGCGAAGCCGGCCGACACCGCCCCGCCTCCTCCGAACAAGGCGAAGGAACCGGTGAAGGCCGGGGAATCCAAGGTCAAGCCACTGCACGATTACGAGAAGCCGGTCGGCGCCTAGCGCGACGCCCTTCCACGTCGCCGCGAATTGCCCGGCTGCTTCTATCCTCTTCTTGCGGCCATTTCGCCGAAACCGCGCCGCGCCGGCAGGCATCCCGGTTTGCCACCATGGTCCGTTGCGGCGCCACCGGTAATCGTGGACCGGTTCGGCCCGCAACCCGCCTGGAATCGAACATCCATCAACAAAGCGCGTCACTTTCAAGTCTTACTTGCATACAGCAAATAAATTCTTCGCCGATCTGGACTATTTTTGAAATTCTGCTACAATATAAATTGAAATACGGAAGACAAACCTCAAAACAACACATGGGCTGACTCATGGTTGGATTTGACCAAAAAATAGATCCTGGGGATGAAACAGAAAAACGCCGGATAATCGAAATGACACTCTCGATCGAGAGCGCGATTATGCGGCTCAACAAGCTCGCCGACATCGGCGCGACGGTACGTTGCGAGGCTGCGACCGGTCGCTTGGCGGAGGTGCTCAAGAATCCGAAACTTCCGCGGAAATTCTGCGACGAAAGCCGCCGCGCCATTGATGCCCTCATGCTGCACGCGTTCATGAAAGCGACCGACATCGCGGCGAAGGCCGCGATCGACGCAGCGATGAAAGACGACCAAGATTCCCGGGCGGATTGCATCCGGGAAGCACGGGAAAATCTCCGAGGCGCTATGAAATACAAGGCGCCGCGCGAGTTTCAGCTAAAATGCGAACGCATGATCGAGACCGCCTTGCTCACCGGCGGCGTGAAGGCAAAGGGCCCGACCAAGGCCAAGCCGCTCGACACGCCGACAGATGGGGACGAGACGGAAGCGTCTACGGGCACCCCTTCCGAAGCGTGATCGGCCCGCTGGATTCCGGTCGAGACGCGACGGGGGAAACCTGACCGTCCAGGCTGTGTGCCGACCCGTGTTTCGAATGCCAGACACGTCTCCATTTTTCTCTGGTAATTATATAAAAAGCATTTTAATATTTACGTATCGTTAACCATGCACCATCAACAGAAAGTTGGAGGGATGCAGATGTTCGGACAGACGGAGACCAGAACGGTCGAGGACGACGCGGCGCTCAGCCGGATTCACGCACTGGCGCCAGCGGTCAATGGTGCCCTATCCCGGATCAAACAGCGCGCCGAGCACGGTCACATGGACCGCTGCGAAGCTTCGGCCAAAAGCCTCAAGGAAGCGATCCGGAACGCGAAACTGCCAAAAGATTATACCGAGGAAACCAACGCCGCGATCGACGCGCTGATGTTGCAGGCCTTCATGAAGGCGACCTCCGTCGCCGCGAGGGCCGCGATCGAGGCCGGCCTCGAAGACGAGATCGAGCGGCGCGCGATGAAGATCCGCGAAGCCCGCGCGCAGCTCGCCGGCGCGATCCGTTACAAAGCCCCGAAGGAATTCCTGCGCAAATGCGAGCGCATGCTGGAGACCGCTCTTTTCTCCGGCGGTGTCCGCGCCAAGGGTCCGACCCGGGCGAAACCGGATTATTCCGCCATGGAGCTGCAGGCGTCGGTCTGAAGAACCAACCTCTACATGGACGTCATCCCGGACCTGCTCCGGGACCTTTCAAAAGGTGCAACTCTTCGTTCGACAAGGTCCCGGCTCTTCGGCCGGGATGACGTGACCAAATAATAAAGGCCGGGCAAATGCCCGGCCCGTTCTGATACCTCGATCCGTCCTACCCCCGGATCCGGCCCCCGACGGCCTTCTCGACCTGGGCGACGATCTTCTGGCCGACGGCCTCGATCTGCTCGTCCGTCAGGGTCGCGTCGACCGGCTGCAGGGTGACCTGGATGGCGAGCGACTTCTCGTTCTCCCCAAGCCCCTTGCCCTGATACTCGTCGAACAGACGCACGCCGGAGATCAACGCCTTGTCCGCTCCGGCCGCGGCACGCACCAGCTTGTCCGCCGGCACGTCCTTCTCCACCACGAAGGCGAAGTCGCGGGTCAGCGGCTGGAACGGGGAGAGCTTGAGGAAACTCTTCGCCGCACCCTTGGATTTCGGCACCGGCACCTTCTCGAGGAAGACCTCGAAGGCCACCGCCGGGCCCCTCACATCCATCTCTCTCAGCACCTTCGGATGCAGCTCGCCGAAGAAGGCCAGCACGTTCGGGCCGAGGCGGAGCGCACCGGAGCGACCCGGGTGATACCAGTCCGGCGCATCGGTCGAGACCTGAAGATTGCCCGCCGGCGCATCCAGCGCCTCGAGCAGCGCGACGACGTCCGCCTTTGCGTCGAAGGCATCCACCGGCCGGGTCGAAGCGGCCCAGTCCTTCGGGCCGGTGCGGCCGACACGGATGCCCGCGATCACCTTGGACTGGCCCTTCGGTGTCGCGTCCGCATATTGCGGGCCGACCTCGAAGAGCGTCGCGTCGCCGTTGCCCACATTCGCGTTCCGCGCCGCGGCCGCGAGCAGGTTCGGCAGGATCGACGGACGCATTACGTCGAGCTCGCTGGAGATCGGGTTGACCAGCGTCAGTTCCGCCGCGCCGCCACCGAACAGCTCGGCCTCGGAGCGCGAGAGGAAGGAGAAGGTCACCGCCTCCAGCATGCCGCGGGAAGAGAGCACGCGCTTCGCCCGGCCCTCGCGGACCTGCTCCTTGGAGAGCGCCGGCTCCGGAACCACATGGCCGGTTTCCATCGAGACCACCGGGATCTCGTCATAGCCGTTGATCCGGAGGATCTCCTCGACCAGGCAGGCCTCCCCCTCGACATCGCGGCGCCACGGCGGCACGACGGCGCTGATGCTCTCGCCGCTGCCGGAGACCTCGAAGCCGAGATCGGTCAGGATCCGCTTCGCCGTCTCCTCGGGAATGTCGATACCGCCGAGGGAACGGATGCGGGAATGGCGCAGCGTGATGGTGCGCTTCCAGTCCTCTTCCTGGCCGTGCACCACGAGCTCGCTCATCTCGCCGCCGCAGATCTCCTGCACCAGCTTCGAGGCGAGATGCACGCCCCAGGTCGGGCCCGTCGGATCGAGGCCGCGCTCGAACCGGTAGCGCGCGTCGCTCAGCACATTCTGCTTGCGCCCGGTCATCGCGACCGAGATCGGATCGAAGATCGCGACCTCGAGATACATGTTCACCGTCTCGTCGGTGCAACCGGTGCGTTCGCCGCCCATGATGCCGGCCATGTCGTCGATGCCGTGCTCGTCGCCGAGCACCAGCATGCCGTCCTCGAAGGTATAGACCTTCTCGTTGAGCGCCTCGTAGCTCTCGCCCGCTTTCGATAGCCGGATCCGGATGGCGCCTCCCGAAACCTTGTCCGCGTCATAGGCATGCAGCGGCCGGCCGACATCCATCATCATGTAGTTGGTGATGTCGACGAGGCCGGAGATCGGGCGCAGGCCGATCGCGGTCAGCCGGTCCTGCATCCATTTCGGGCTCGGACCGTTCTTCACGCCCTTGAAATAGCGGCCGACGACGTAAGGAACCAGCGACGGCTCCGGCACGTCCACGTCCCACTGGATGGGACTGGTGAAGGTGCCTTTCACCTCGGGGATGTCGAGCGGCTTCAGCTTGCCGAGACCGGCGGCGGCGAGGTCGCGGGCGATGCCGCGGACTCCGAGACAGTCGGCCCGGTCCGGGGTGATGGCGATGTCGATCACCGGATCGTCGAGCCCGGCATATTCCGCGAAGGAAGCCCCGACCGGCGCGTCTTCGGGAAGGTCGATGATGCCGTCATGATCCTCGGAGAGCCCCATCTCGCGTTCGGAGCAAAGCATGCCGTTGCTCTCCTCGCCGCGGATGACACCCTTCTTCAGGTCCACGCCGGTACCCGGGATATGGCTGCCGGAGGGCGCGAAGACGCCCTTCATGCCGGTGCGCGCGTTCGGCGCGCCGCAGACCACCTGGATGATCTCCTTGCCGGTATCGACCTTGCAGACGCGCAGCCGGTCGGCATTCGGGTGCTGCACCGCCTCGACCACGTAGGCGATGGTGAAGGGCTCCAGCTTCTCCGCCGGATTGATCAGTTCCTCGACCTCAAGACCCAGCATCGGCAGGGCGTCGCAGATCTCCTCTAGGCTGGCTTCCGTCTCGAGATGCTCTTTCAGCCAGGACAGCGTGAATTTCATCGGTTGAGGCCTCCGGCCAGAGACGGAACATCGAACGGCATGAAGCCGTAATGCTTCAGCCAGCGCATATCGCTGTCATAGAAGGGGCGCAGGTCCGGAATGCCGTATTTCAGCATGGCGATACGCTCGATCCCCATGCCGAAGGCGAAGCCCTGATACTCGTTCGGGTCGATGCCGCAATATTGCAGCACCTTCGGATGCACCATGCCGCAGCCGAGGATCTCCAGCCAGTCGTCACCGGCGCCGATCTTGAACTCGCCGCCCTTGCGGGTGCAGCCGATATCGACCTCGGCCGAGGGTTCGGTGAAGGGGAAATAGGACGGGCGGAAGCGGACCGGCAGATCGTCGACGCCGAAGAAAGCGCGGCAGAAATCGATCAGGCAACCCTTCAGGTGGCCCATATGGGTGGCCTTGTCGATCACCAGCCCCTCGACCTGATGGAACATCGGCGAGTGCGTCGCGTCATGGTCGGAGCGGAAGGTGCGGCCTGGGCAAATCACGCGGATCGGCGGGGTCTTACTTTCCATGGTGCGGATCTGCACCGGCGAGGTATGGGTGCGCAGCACGCGCGGCGTGCCGCTCTCGTCCGGCGGCAGGTAGAAGGTATCGTGCTCCTGCCGGGCGGGATGCTCCGGCGGGATGTTGAGCGCGGTGAAGTTATAGTAATCGCTCTCGATATGCGGGCCCTCGGCGACGGAGAAGCCCATCTCGGCGAAGATCGCGACCAGCTCCTCGGTGGTCTGGGTCAGCGGATGCACACGGCCCGCCTCTTCCGGACGCGGCGGCAGCGAGACGTCAATCCTTTCGGCCGCGAGCCGCGCGTTCAGCTCGGAATCCTCGAAGGCGGTCTTGCGCGCCTCGATGGCGCCTTGGATCTCGTCCTTCAGACGGTTCAGCGCCTGACCGGTTTCCTTGCGCTGCTCGGGATCGAGCCCGCCGAGCTGCTTCATCAGCCCGGTGATGCGGCCCTTCTTGCCGAGCGCACTGACCCGAAGCTCTTCCAGCGCGGCCAGATCGCCAGCGCCTTCGACGGCGGCGGCGAGTTCCGCTCTCAGTGTTTCGACGTCCTGCATGATCCTCTTCTTACCTCGCTTGCGAGACTGCTCCGATCCGGCGCGGGTTCCTTAAAGCAAAAGGGGCCCGGCAAAGGCCAGACCCCTTTTCAACTCTTTTACCGATGGGTTGCCGGACATGTCCGGCGCCCCGAATTAGTCGGCTTTTGCGAGCGCGGCCTGGGCTTGATCGACCAGGCTCTTAAACGCCGCCGGCTCGTGGATCGCGAGATCCGAGAGCACCTTGCGGTCGAGCTCGACACCGGCCTTCTTCAGACCGTTCATGAACTTGGAATAGGTCAGGCCATGAGCGCGGACACCGGCGTTGATGCGCTGGATCCAGAGCGCGCGGAAATCGCGCTTGCGGGTGCGGCGGTCGCGATAGGCGTACTGGGCCGCCTTCTCCATCGCCTGCACGGCAACGCGGAAGACGTTCTTCCGGCGACCGTAATACCCCTTGGTCTTGTCCGTAACCTTCTTGTGGCGGGCGTGAGCCGTGACGCCCCGTTTTACACGTGCCATCTCTGCTGCCCTCTCTTAAGCGTACGGAAGGAACTGTTTGACGATGCGTGCATCGGCGTCGGAGAGGATCATCGTCCCCCGGGCCTTGCGCTTCATCTTCTGGGATTTGTTGGACAGCTGGTGACGCTTGAAGGCGACGTTGCCCCGCACCTTGCCGCTGCCGGTGAGCCGGAACCGCTTCTTGGCGCCGCTCTTGGTCTTCATCTTGGGCATTTCGATCTCCGTTTTTGGCGGTTTTCCCTTGCCGGCCAGGCATGCCCTACAAGCCATGACGCGGCGCTGCCCCGCGTTCGCACGTGGGGAGGCGGGTTTATACAGAGCGGCGGCGGGAGAATCAAGCGGTCTCTCGGCGCGGAAAATTGTCCGCGGGACGCCGATGTGAGATATTCGGGGTCGGGACCGCTCCCTCGTACTCTGGTGGTGAAGCCATGAACACCCAAGACCGATCGAGTGGCGGACAACGCCTCTGTTTCATTGTGACCTCACACGACCCGCTTTCCTATGAGCTGCGGGACAGCTTGGTCGAGCCTGCAATCCACGACACAGGTCTTCTCGTCATCCGCTCGGACAGCATCGAGTATGGAGACCGGCTGTCGTCGGCGATCTGGAGCGCGATCGAGAGATCCGCTGTCATGCTCGCCGTCGTGACCACGCAGAGCCCGCATGTCTATTACGAGCTCGGCATTGCCCACGGTATCGGCGTGCCGACCCTGGTGCTTGTCCGCGAAGGGCTGGAACTGCCCGTCGACACGTCCGGTTTCGAAATTCTCATCTTCGGTGAAAATGGCCCCGACCGCGCCATCGTGGCCGCAAAACTGGACGAAATGCTCGCGGCGAAGGCCGTGGCCTGACGGGGCAACGAACTAGAAACGGGTACGGATCGCGAATGTGAGCGCGAAGGCGGTCACGGCGCAGGTCGCGATTGCCCCTGCGAGCGGAACCGCCGTTCCGTCGAAGAACGGGCCCGTCACGACCACGACCAGCCCGCCGGTCAGCATCTGCAAGGTACCGCCGAAGGACGAGGCGAGGCCCGCATTGTCGCCATGCTCCTCCAGCGCCATCACCATGGTGGTCGGGAAGACCAGCCCGAACCCCGCGAAGGCGGAAAGCAACAGCCCGATCAGCAGGAAGAGCGGCACTTCGAAGGCAAGGGTGCAGGCGAATAGCAGCAAAGCAGCCCCGGCGAAGAAAGCGGTGCCGCCACGGATCACGCTGCGCAACGGGAAGCGCTCCGCCAGCGGACCCGCCGCCTGCGAGGCGCCGATGAAGCCGACGGCATTGACCGCGAAGGCCATGGCGAACTCGGTCGGAGCGAGACCGTACTGGCCGCGATAGACAAAGGCGGCCGAGGCGATGAAGACGAAGAAAGCGGAGATGCCGAAAGCGCCGATGAAGGTATAGGCCATGAAATTGCGGTCGCGCAGCAGCCCGCCCATGCCGCGGACCAGCGCCCGCACGTTGAGCGGAATGCGCTCACTTCGGGGCAGCGTCTCCGGCAGCATCGTCAGGGTGATCAGGAGACTGACGACGGCAGCGGCGCAGATGATGGCGAAGATCGCCCGCCAGCCGCCGATCGGGATCACGAGGCTGCCGGTCAGAGGCGCCAGCATCGGCGAGATGGAGATCACCAGCATGATCAGCGCCATCAGTCTGGTCGCCGCCGCGCCCGTATACATGTCGCGGATGATCGCCCGCGGCAGCACCATCAGCGCCGCTCCGCCGAGCCCTTGCAGGAAACGCCAGAGGACCAGTTCGGTCGCCGAGCCCGAAAGCGCCGCCCCGGCCGAGCCCGCGAGGAAGACGAGAAGCCCGACAATTGTCGGGATCTTGCGCCCGGCCTGGTCCGCCCAGGGGCCGTAGATCATCTGCGCAATGCCGAAGGCGATGAAATAGGAGGTGATCGTCGCCTGGATCTCCGCCTCGCCCACGCCGAAATCGGCGACGATCTCTGGCATCGCCGGCAGATACATGTCGATCGCGAAGGGCGCGACGAGGGAGAGCAACCCAAGCACGAGCGCGGCGCGCCAGAGGCCAAGCGTCATGTGACGTTCCTTGCGTCCGAGAAAATATAGTGACACCGGCCGGGCGCCGGCGCGCATGCTTATACAGAATGGAAATAGGTGTTACGACCGCTCTTTGTGCGGTCCGGCTCCAACGCCTTGATCGTTCAGGCGCCCCGCTCGCCGGCGCGCAGCTTCTCCAGCCGGGCTTCGCGCACCGGCCCCGTCAACTCGACCATGTGGTTCGAGACGACGAGTTGGATCCGATCCTCGCTTGCGACCGGGCAGATGATCCGTTCCCAATCACAAGGCGCGCGCGAATGCAGATAAGGATTGCGGCTGACGATCAGCCGCCTCTCACGCACGGCCGTGTGATATTGGGAACGGAAGATGTCCCCTATCTCCGAACGGAAATCTGAAACCCACTTTCCGGTCATATCGAAACCCGACCTCGCCGCGATCTCGCTGCCATAGAGCCGGTAGCGGAAATCGTCCCGTTCCCGGTCGTATTCCAGAACCATGATGTTGCCGAGCCAGGGCCTCAGCGTCTCGCCCGAGAAATCCTTGCGGTCCGCGAAGTTGCCTTTCGGCTTTTTCTGCAGGCAATAGGAAAGGAAGGACACGGACCGTTCATGATCCGCTTTTCCCTGCCCCGTTTCCGGGTACCAGACCTTGATGTCACTTGGGTCGATCAAAGGCAGCCGTGCCCTCTGTCAATCTCAAGTTATGGCGAAATCTTCAAACCAGACCCGTTAGTTTATCAAGTTATGGGAAAATTGCTGCACTTCAATGAAGCGAACAGATTCTCTTTATCGAAAACCGCGATTCGGAATCGTTGACCTCCGCTCCGCCGGGCCCTAGCTTCCGCCGCACAAAAACAACATCAAGGACACGATCCATGACCTCCCGTATTTCCACCGAGATCGCCGAGAACGCCCGCGCCTGGCCGTTCGAGGAAGCGCGTAAAATCGCCGCGCGGCTCGGGGGCAAGAAACCGGAGAAAGGTCACGTGATCCTGGAAACCGGCTACGGCCCCTCCGGCCTGCCCCATATCGGCACCTTCGGCGAGGTGTTTCGCACCACCATGGTGCGGCGCGCGTTCGAGCTGCTGCGCCCGGACGTGCCGACCCGGCTGATCGCCTTCTCCGACGACATGGACGGCTTCCGCAAGGTGCCGACCAACCTGCCGAACCAGGAGATGCTGAAGCAGTATCTGAACAAGCCGCTGACCAAGGTTCCAGACCCGTTCGGCACGCATGAGAGCTTCGGCGCGCACAACAACGCGCGGCTGCAATCCTTCCTCGACAGCTTCGGCTTCGAGTACGAATTCATGTCCTCGACCGAGTGCTACAACAGCGGCATGTTCGACAAGGCGCTGCTGGAGACCCTGCAGCACTATGACGAGATCATGGCCATCATGCTGCCGACCCTCGGGGCCGAGCGGCAGGCGACCTACTCGCCCTTCCTGCCGGTCTGTCCGACGACTGGCAATGTTCTGCAGGTGCCGATCCTCGAGCGCAATGTCGATGCCGGCACCGTGGTCTACGAGGACCCGGAGAGCGGTGCCAAGGTCGAGGTGCCCGTCACCGGCGGGAACTGCAAGCTGCAGTGGAAGGCCGACTGGGCGATGCGCTGGCACGCGCTCGGCGTCGATTACGAGATGTCCGGCAAGGACCTGATCGACAGCGTCAAGCAGAGCTCGAAGATCTGCCGCGCCCTCGGCACGCCGCCGCCGGAAGGCTTCAACTACGAACTCTTCCTCGACGAGAACGGCGAAAAGATCTCCAAGTCCAAAGGCAACGGACTCTCGGTCGAGGAATGGCTGCGCTACGGTTCGCCGGAAAGCCTCTCGCTCTTCATGTTCCAGCACCCGAAGCGCGCGAAGAGGCTCTATTTCGACGTCATCCCGAAGAACACGGACGAGTATTTCCAGTTCCTCGACAGCCTCGAGACCGAGACCGACGACGCGAAGAAGGTCGAGAACCCGACCTGGCACATCACCCAGGGCAAGGGTCGCGGCAACAATGAACAGGTCCCGCTCAGCTTCGGCCTGCTGCTGAACCTGGCATCCGTCTGCCATGCCGAGGACAAGTCGGTGCTCTGGGGCTTCATCGCCCGCTACGCGCCGGGCGCGACGCCGGAAAGCCATCCGACGCTGGACAGGCTCGCGGGCTATGCGGTGAACTATTATCAGGACTTCGCCCGTCCGGCGAAGCAGTACCGCGCCCCGACCGAGCCCGAGCGCGCCGCGTTCGAGGATCTTGTGACCGAGCTGAAGGCGCTGCCGGCGGATGCCGACGGCGAGGCGATCCAGACCCAGGTCTACGAGGTCGGCAAACGGCACGACTTCGAGAACCTGCGCGACTGGTTCAAGGCGCTCTACCAGGTCCTGCTCGGCCAGGACCAGGGCCCGCGTTTTGGCAGCTTCATCGCGCTCTACGGCGTCGAAGAGACGATCCAGCTGATCGAGAAGGCGCTCAAGGGCGAGAACCTCGCGGCCTGATCGCGCCCAAAACCCCCAACCCGCCAAAAAAGAAGGCGCCCCTGCCCCCGGGGACAGGCCCGTTTCTATTAAACGTATGCTCCCGGATCAGAAGCGGTAGCCAATGCCGATACCGAAGACCCACGGATCGAGATCCGCGTCGACATTGATCGGACCCGCGCCGAGATTGGTCGTGATCGTGGTGTCGAGGAACACCTTCTTCACGTCGAAGTTCAGCGACCAGGCGCCGGTGATCGCGTAGTCGAAGCCGGCCTGGAGCGCGTAGCCGAAGCCGTCGTCGTAGGAGATCGACTGCGCCGTACCCGGCTTCTCGTCATAGAAGAACGTGTAGTTGATGCCCGCGCCGAGATAGGGGCTGAAACGCTCCTTCGGCATGAAGTGGTACTGCAGCGTCAGGGTCGGCGGCAGCAGGCGGACGGAGCCGAGATCGACATTCGGGTTCTTCCAGTCGAGATCGTGCTTGGTCGTCGCCGCGATCAGTTCGAGCGCGATGTTGTCCGTGACGAAATAGGAGAAATCGACTTCCGGCACGTAATCGTCGGTCAGCTCGCCCTTGCCGACCGTCAGGTCGCTGGAGGAGGTGGATTCATCCGGCATCATCGCGATGCCGCGGGCGCGGATGACGAAGTCGCCGGCCGACTTGGGTTTGAATTCGTCGGACTGGGCGAGCGCCGGGCCGCTGACGGCCACGACCGAACCAAACACGGCGACGGCGGCGGCCAGAGCCGTCCATTTCCCCGAGAGTTTCATTGATCTGTCCTCATGTTGCAGAATTGCTGCGCTGCAAACTGCTCTCGAATGCGTCCCGTCGCTTTGACGCAGATCAATGGCACGACGATTTATCTTATTGTTTTTGAACGGTTATTTACTGATCAAAATCAATTAAATCTCGGTCTCAGAAAGTGACGATAAGGTCCCACCTCAAAGCGCTCAGGCGGATAAACAACCTCCGGCCGGTTTCCTCGGAACTGCGAAGGCGCCCGGAGCAAAAACTGCAATAGGATTGACAAATTCTCCCTTGAGTAGAAAATTATTCTCGATTGTCGCTCTGGAGAGTCAAATGAGACGGAAAACCATTCAGTTCATTTTATTGACCGCAGCCCTCATGTTCTTCAGCGAAGTCGCTTCAGCCCACAGCGGCGGGACCGACAGTAGCGGATGCCACCACAACCGCAAGACGGGCGGGTATCACTGCCACTGAAGCAGCAACCTGGCTGAGCGCACCAAATAGGAACTCGTTGCGGAAGCGATTTGGCAGATTACCCCACGAGCTCCGCCTTGATCGCCCGCGCCAGATACTTCGAATAGATCCGCCCCTGCGCGAAGCTGCCGCCGGTATACCAGAGGCCCGGCTGCGGGGTCGGGGTCCACATGTTGTTGAGCTCCTGGATCTCCGGGTCGATGTCCCACACCTTGCCGACCCGGTCCGCCACCGCATCGCCGAACAGCACGCGGGTCATGTGGTCCTGCCCCTTGTAGCCGGTCGCGAGCACGATCAGGTCGGCCCCGCGCAGCGTTCCGTCCTTCATCCTGAGGCCGGCCGCCTCGAACTGCGCGATATCCGCATACTGGATCAGGCCGATGCGGCCCGCCGCCATCAGGTCCGAGGCGCCGACATTGAAATAGTAGCCGCCGCCGCGGGTGCGGTATTTCAGCGGCCAGCCGGTACCGCCCTCGCCGAAATCGAGCCGGAAGCCGACCTTCTCCAGCCCGTCGAGCAGCGGCCTGTCGATCTCCTTCACTTTGTCGGTGATGATCTTGTGGGCGACGCGGACGACCGGGAACGGCGTCGCGACATTGATCAGGTCGCGGTCCTCGTGGCTCGGCCCCTCGCCCCAGTAGATCCCGTCATAGAGCTGCGCGCTCGGCTCGATATTCACGATCAGGGTCGGGCTGCGCTGGATGATGGTGACATCCGCGTCGTTGCCTTCGAGGTCCTGGGCGATGTCGTGCGCGCTGGTCCCGGTGCCGAAAATGTAGACGCGCTTGCCTTTCCAGTCCTTGCCGGCGGTGAACTGGCTCGAATGCAGCACCGGCCCCTTGAAGCGGTCGAGGGTCGGAATTTCCGGAATGTTCGGCGCGCCGCTGACGCTGGTCGCCATGACGATATGGCGCGGCCGCATGATCCGCTCGGAGCCGTCGGCGAGTTTCAGGCGGGCGATCCAGCACCCGGCCTTTTCGTCCCACTCCGCGCCCTCGAAGCTGGTCTCGGTCCAGAAATTGATGTCCATCGCATCGACGTAGGATTCGAGCCAGTTGGCGATGCGGTCCTTCGGGATATAGGTCGGCCAGCCCTCGGGAAAGCGCATGTAGGGCAGGTGGTTGCTGTGGATGTAGTTGTGCAGCCGCAGCCCGTGGTAGCGCAGGCGCCAGTTGTCCCCGACCCGCTTCATCCGGTCGACCACCAGCGTGTCCACGTCGAGCCGGGCGAGCCGGGCCGCCGCCGTCAGGCCTGCATGGCCGCCGCCGACGATCAGCACTTCCGGGTCGCGATCCTTGTAGGCCCGTTCGGTCGCGCGCTTGTCCGCCCAGTTCGGCCCGTGAAACTTCGGATTGAAGGCGGGATCGTCCTTCTCCTCGAAGATACGCGACTCCTCGTAGCCCTTCAGATCCTCCAGCGTGGTCGCGAAAACCCAGGCCCGCGGCATGTCGGCGGGATATTTCAGGCGCACGAGGCCGAGCCCGACGCCCTTCTCCGTCTCGAAGGAGAGGATCGCCTCGATCACGTTCGAGCCCGCACGCTCGACGATGCGCGGCGGCTCGTGTCCCTCGGCGACGGAGAGCGGACCGAGACCCTCATGGGGTGCCTCCGCGGTCAGCCGTTCCGCGATCGCGAGGCCGCCGGAGACCGTCCGCTGGCGCCCGGAAAGGATCAGGACGTCGCGCCAGTAGCTCTCCGCCTCGAAGAGCGTTTCCAGCTTCGCGACATTGCCCGCCGCCAGCGCCGCGTTGAAACCGGCCAGCCAGTCTTCCAGCGCCGCCGCGACGGCACGGTCTGCCATCAGGTTCATCTGACATCCTCCCGTTACTCTTTTCCCGAAAGACTAGGACTCGCCGGAAAAGCTGTAAACGCGGGTGGATAGCGATTTCACGCCTCGGAGAGAGTCGGGTTGCGTAGGGCCGTCTGCCTGCTGTAAGCGTTATATTATAACATTACATAAATGGAGAATCTCCGTGGCCGACAAACGCCTTCCCGTGACCGTGCTTTCCGGTTTCCTCGGCGCCGGCAAGACCACCCTCTTGAACCGCATCCTCAACAACCGCGAGGGCCGCCGTGTCGCCGTCATCGTCAACGACATGTCGGAGGTGAACATCGACGCCGACCTGGTGCGGGCCGGCGGGGCCGAACTCAGCCACACGGACGAGACGCTGGTGGAGATGTCGAACGGCTGCATCTGCTGCACCCTGCGCGACGATCTCCTGGTCGAGGTGCGCCGGCTCTGCGAGGAGGGCCGGTTCGACTATCTGCTGATCGAGTCGACCGGCATCGCCGAACCGCTGCCCGTCGCCGCGACCTTCGAGTTCCGCGACGAGGAGGGCCGCAGCCTCTCCGACCTCGCCCGGCTCGACAGCATGGTGACGGTGGTCGACGCGGTGAACCTGCCGAAAGACTTCGCCAGCCACGATGCGCTCGCCGACCGGGGCGAGACCCTTGGCGAGGAGGACGACCGCACCCTCGTCCATCTCCTGACCGACCAGATCGAGTTCGCCGACCTCGTCATTATCAACAAGTCGGGCGATGCCGGTTCGGAGGGTCTCCGCGCGGCGCGGCAGATCGTGCGCAGTCTCAACGGCGACGCCGAGATCATCGAGACCGACTTCGCCGAGGTCCCGGCCGACGCGATCCTCGATACCGGCCGCTTCGATTTCGAGAAAGCGCACGAGCATCCGCTCTGGCTGAAGGAGCTTTACGGGTTCGGTGACCATGTGCCGGAAACAGAGGAATACGGCATCGCTTCCTTCGTCTATCGGGCGCGGCGGCCGTTCGACCCGGCGGAGATCCACGAGCTGCTGAACGGCCCCCTTCCCGGCGTGATCCGCGCCAAGGGGCATTTCTGGATCGCGACCCGGCCGGACTGGGTTGCCGAATTCTCTCTTGCCGGTGCGCTCTCCAGCACCAGCCCGCTCGGCACCTGGTGGGCGGCGGTGCCCAAGGAACGCTGGCCGGAACACGCGCAGTTCCGCGGTTATGTCCGGGACAATTGGGCGGAGCCCTTCGGAGACCGGCGCCAGGAGATCGTTTTCATCGGCGCCGGGATCGACTGGCCGATGCTGAAGGACCAGCTCGACGCCTGTCTGGTGCCGGAAGAACAGTGCGAAGACCTCCGCGCGCTAGCCGCCCTGCCGGATCCGTTCCCGCGCTGGGAAAAGGCGGACGCCGCCTGATCCTCAGGCGAGCTTCTCCATCACCTTCTCCGCGATCGCCAGCGAGGAGGTGAGACCGGGGGACTCGATGCCGTAGAGGTTCACAAGGCCTGCGACGCCATGTTCGGCCGGTCCCTGGATCATATAGTCGGCGGCGGTCTCGCCCGGCGCCTGGATCTTAGGGCGGATGCCGGCATAGGCAGGGGTCAGGCTGTCGTCCGGCAGGCCCGGCCAGTATTTGCGCACGGCGGCGTAGAAACTGTCGGAGCGGCGCGGGTCGACGTCATAGTCGATCTCGTCGATCCACTCCACGTCCGGGCCGAAGCGCGCCTGGCCGCCGAGATCGAGCGTCAGATGCACCCCGAGCCCGGCCGCTTCCGGAGCCGGATAGATCAGGCTCTTGAACGGGGCGGAGCAGCCGGTCAGCTGGTAGTAGTTCCCCTTGCAGAAATACTGCGGCGGGATCGACGCCGCCGGGAAGCCCTCGATGTGACGCATGATGGTCTGGCTGTGCAGGCCGCCCGCGACCACCACCGTCTTCGCCCTCATGGTCAGGCCGTGCAGCCCGCCGACATGCAGCTCGATCCCGTCCTCCGTGACCTTGCCGCCCTCGAGCGGGGCCATGAAGGCGATCATGCCGCCATGCTCCTCAAGGTCGCCCTGCAGGGCCAGCATATAGGCGTGGCTGTCGATCACTCCCGTCGAGGGCGACCAGAGCGCGGTGACGCAGCGCAGCTCCGGTTCGCGCGCGGTGACCTCGTTGTGGGAGAGGAATTCGAGATCGTGGACGCCGTTCTTCTCCGCCCGTTCCTTGATCTGCTGCAGGGCCGGGATCTGGTCCTCGGAGGTGGCGACGATCAGCTTGCCGAGCTTTTTGTAGGGAACGCCGTGGCTCTCGACGAAATCGTAGAGCAGGTGCTTGCCGCGGACGCAGACCTCGGCCTTGAGGCTGCCGGGCGGATAGTAGATCCCGGCATGGATCACCTCGGAGTGGCGCGAGCTGGTCTCGGAGCCGATCAGGTCGTGCTGCTCCAGCACGATGACGTCGCGCCCGGCCATCGCCAGCGCCCGCGCCGCCGCGAGCCCGACAACGCCCGCTCCGACCACCACCGCATCTACCGGTTCCGCCACCTCAATCCTCCACCTTGCGCAATCCAACGCTTATTTCAGGTCGTCATTCCCGCGAAAGCGGGGACCCAGAGATCGTAGAGCCGAGACCGTCTTCCCTGGGTCCCCACTTGCGTGGGGATGACGACCCTTTTGTTGATATTTAACCCGTTAAAACGGCACCTCGTCGGCGTCAATCGGCTCTGCCGGAACGGGTGCCGTCCCGAAAAAGCCACGGGTCTCGGCAATCAATCCCAAAATCCGAAATCTGATGATATTGGTGTCAGGACTCCGATCGAATTTGCGGTTTTATGCCGCGAACGGATTAGAGATAACATTGAATGGATTCGGCAATTTCAACATTATGTTTAGCTTGATCTATAAAATTACGCTCCAAACAGGACAAAAACTCCTTGGCACGAAAACTGAAATTTACTCCACAAATCTTTCTTGATGCTAATGTGTTGATATCCATGGGAATGCCTCCAAGTGGCCCGGAATTGACAGCGCTCGTAAACCTTTCGAGAGCTGAAATCATAAGGCTAATTTCCACCGAACATACGATAAGAGAGGTAGCCAAACACCACGCAGAGCGAGATGTTGACGACATACAACCATTGACCAACCTTAAAACAAGAAACAAAGCCGATTTTGTTTTGGGAATCAAAATCCCTGAAATTGACCTTTCATTATTGTATGTTCAAAAATTTAAGGAGTATTCTTCAAAAATTGAAAATCACTTTGACCAAATCGGAATACATATCCTCGAAACGGATAACATTAATGCAGCAAAAATTCTTAAAAACTACTCTATGAAATCCGGTTTTTTCTCTTTTTCAAATAAAAAAGATCAATTTCCTGACGCATTTATATTTGAATCTCTTTTCGCCGCGGCAGATAGCCTAGGGCCAATCACAATAATCTCGAAAGATCATGACTTTGAACACGCATGCGAGGAATCTGAATTTATCTCATTAAACAAAAGCGTCGCAGAATATTTCTCTCATTCAGGAATGGAGAAAATTGACATTTCTCTAGATAAATTAATAAATAACCCTGATTTTCTTAATAAAATAGAAGAAACTCTCGAAGGAATTCCGCTATTCATAATGGATATAGATGAACAAAACATAATTTCGATCAAAGTAAAAAATTTCAACCCAACAAATTTTACCGCTTTTAGGAATAAATCAGATCAAAGCGCACTAGTTTGCGGAAACTGCAAAATAATTATTGAGGTAAACCATTCTCATACAATCGACGAAAGCGAATACAAAAAACAAAAAATGATCACACCCTCTCGCGATTATAAAATAGAAACATCAATAACAGATATTTACCCGAGCTTTTCTATGACTATATCATTAGACAAGTCCAACATTCCGTTAACTATTGATGATTTCGAAATAACAGATATGCTCATAATTACAGTTATTGATGACAAATTTTTAGATATATAAGAATTCTAATCTTTAAAAATATCGTCACACGCCACTCTAAATTCGCTAGTTGAGTTAAAAAAGCCATGGGTCTCGGCAACCGCTTCCGCGAGGCCGCAACGCCTGACCTCGACGCCCTCGGGGAAGGCACCGAGCAGCCGCGTCGGCATCATCGGGTCGAGCAGCACGAAGACGCCGCGGTCGTCCGCCCGGCGCACCAGCCGCCCGAAGGCCTGCTTCAGCTTCAGCCGCGTCAGCATGTCGGTATAGGAGCCGCCGCCGAAGGCCGAGCGCCGGGCCTTGTAGAGGATGTCCGGGCGCGGCCAGGGGACGCGGTCGAAGACGATCAGGCGGAGCGAGTTGCCTGGCACGTCGACCCCGTCGCGCACCGCGTCCGTGCCGAGCAAACAGGCGTTTTCCTCGGCCCGGAAGATGTCGATCAGGGTGGTGAGATCGAGCCCGTCGACATGCTGGGCATAGAGCGGCAGGTCCGCTTCGTCGATATCCCCGCCGATCCGCCGGTGCACCTCGCGCAGGCGCTGGATCGCGGTGAACAGGCCGAGCGCGCCGCCGCCGGAGGCGAGGAAGAGCTCCCGGTAGGCCGAAGCGACCTGCGCCATGTCGTCCTTGCGCACGTCGTTGACGATGAAGACACGGGTCTGCGCCGGATAATCGAAGGGCGAGGCGACGGCCGCATGCACCGCAGGTGCCTCGAGCCAGACCGCCCCCGTCCGCTCCTCCGCCGCCTGCCAGTCGCGAAACTCCTCTCCCGTGCCGTCGCGCAGGGTGGCCGACGTCATCAGCACGCCCTGGGCCTGCTTCACCACGGTCTCGGCGAAGGGCCGGCCCGGATCGATCCAGTGCCGGTGCAGGCCGATATCCATGTCCCGTCCGTCGCCGCGCTCGATCTCGAACCAGTCGACGAACGCCTCCGGCGTCTCGTGCGCCAGCGCCTTCAGCATGTCGCGCCAGGCGCTAAGGGTCATCTCGCCGCGCCGCTGCAGGGAGCGGGCGACCGCCTCGATGCGCAGCCTGATCGCGCTTTCCAGCTCGTCCGCATCCTCGTCCAGCCGGTCCTCCAGGCGTTTCTTCAGCTGCTTGATCGGCGTCAGGATCCGGGCCAGCGCCGCGTCGAGCGCCTCGGCGGCCTCCAGCAGGCCCTCTACGGGCGGATGGGTCTCGGTCTGCATCGAATAGGGGCTGTCGGGATGATCGGTGCGGGCATAGACCTGGGACCGGACCAGCGCGAGGAAACGCTCCGTCTCGCCGCGTGTCTCGCCCTCCGCGATCCGGGTCATCCAGCCCTCGCCCGGCAGCACGCGGGCGGCGTGGAGCGCGGCTTCGAGCGCCTCCAGCGCGTCCTCATCGTCGGCGATCAGGTCCTCGACCCGTTTCTTCAGGCCACGGGCGCGGCCGGAGCGCCGCCCCTCGGCACCGATCAGCCAGCGCCGCAGCTCCACCGTCTCGATCGCCGTCAGGTGGGCGGAGAAGGCGCTGTCCGCCGCGTCGAACACATGATGGCCCTCGTCGAACACGTAGCGCGTCGGCAGCGCGCCGTCGTCGATCCCGCCGAGCGCCGCCTGGATCATCACCAGCGCATGGTTCGCGACCACGATCTCGGCCCGCCGGGCGCGGCGGATCGATTTCTCGATGTAGCATTTCGAATAGTGCGGGCAGGCGGAATAGATGCATTCGCCGCGCCGGTCCGCGAGCCCGACCGTCCGCCCGCGGCCGAGCAGGTCGGCGAGCCAGGCCGGGAAGTCGCCGCCCTGCACGTCGCCGTCCCGCGTCGCCTCGGCCCAGCGTGCCATCAGGCCGAGCGCGGTGCCGTATTGCGGCATCGTCGGCAGCGTGTTCACCGCCTCTTCCAGATTGAGCAGGCAGAGATAGTTTTCCCGCCCCTTGCGCACCACCGCCTTCAACGCCTTGCGCACCGGATCGGGATAGAGCCGGTCGAGCTCGCCGTCGATCTGGTGCTGCAGGTTGCGGGTATAGGTCGAGACCCAGACCGCGCCTTCGTTCTTCTCCGCCCAGACGCTCGCGGGCGCGATATAGCCGAGGGTCTTGCCGACGCCGGTGCCCGCTTCCGCCAGCACCACGTTCGGGCGCCGCTCCTCGTCCCTTGGCGTGAAGGCGAAGGCCGCAGCGGAGGCATAGTCCGCCTGGCTCGGCCGCGCCTCGGCATCGCTGCCGAGCAACTGCTTCAGGCGCCCCCGCGCCTCGTCCTCCGTCACCGGCCTGTTGCCGGCGGGCGGTTCCGGCGCGTGCTCCGACCATTCCTCCAGCCGCCGCCAGACCTGCAGCCCGCTCGGCCGGACCGGGCCCGGCGGCGGAAGCTCTCCGGCGCCGAGCGCATGCAGCACCGCCTCGCCCCAGGCCCAGCCGCAATTGCGCATGGTCTCGGCGATCGGCCGCGCGCTCGGGTCGCGCTCCCGCTCGGCGAGTTCGGCAAGCAGTGTCGTAGCGGCGTCGCGCAGCACCAGCGCCTCGTCCTCGTGGTCCTTGGGCGGGGCAAGCATCAGCGCCTGGGCGAGCCCGCGCGGGGTCGGCAGGCAGAACGCGGCGGGGCGTACGAAGGCGAAGAGTTCGAGCACGTCCACCGCCGCGAAGCCGTCCAGCCGGAGGCGGCGGACGATCGATCGGGAATGGGCGACAAGGCAGGGCCCGGCGCGCAGGCGATGCGCCGCCTCCTCGTGCGAGATCTCTTCCAGATCGCCGTCCGGGCCGAGCCAGACCGCGACGCGGGGCGCGAGCACGAGGCTCGGCAGGTCGGGCAGACGGATCTGGCGTTCGGGGACGGTCATCCCAACCCTTTATCAAGGCGGCGGCGGGTTTGCCAGAAGTGCGTGGAGCCTGCATTCTGTCGCCGGGCGAGGCGAGGAAGACGGATGTACGAGAACAGGCCGGTGACGGATCCGAGAGCGATGGAGCTGATCCAGTGGCTGGTCCACCAGTCGTGGGAGAAAGCGCCGAACGAACAGCTTGTCGCGGCGACCGCGGAACGCCTGGTCGCGGCCGGTGTACCGCTCGACCGCTGCCGGGTGGCGATGTACACGCTGCATCCGGAAACCGGCTCGCTGATGTTCGACTGGGACCGCGCGGACAACCGGCCGGAGGTGGGTCTGCGCCACGAAATCGCCTATTCGAAGGACGAATCGGCGGAGTGGAAGGCGAGCCCGCTGCGCCACATGATGGCGACCGGCACCATGAGGATGCGCCGCCGGCTGACCGGACCGGAAACGGAACTGGACTTCCCCGCGCTCGCCGACTTCCGCGACGAGGGATTCACCGACTACTACGCCTGCATGTTCGGCGGTCCCGAGGCCCTGCGCCTGATCCGGGAGGGCGAGCGGAGCTGCGGCGCAATCCTGCGCTGGTCGAGCCGCCATCCGGGCGGCTTTTCCGACAAAGATATCGCCTTCATCGACGCAATCGTCCCGGCCCTCACCTCGGCGATCCAGGCCCATCTCGACCAGGAGATCGCCCGCAATTTGCTGGATGCCTATGTCGGCCCGCTGGTCGGCGGACGGATCCTCAAGGGCGAGATCCGGCGTGGCATGGCCGAGAGCATCAACGCCGCCCTGATGATCGCGGACCTGACGGACTTCACCAGCGTCAGCGAGATCGTCTCCAAGGAGGCGATGGTTTCCGCCCTCAACCGCTACTTCGACGTCATGCTGGAACCGGTCCATGAGGCCGGCGGCCAGGTGCTGAAATTCCTCGGCGACGGTTTCCTCGCGATTTTCCCGCTGGAGCGCGGCCGGGAGGCGGAGACCGCCGGGAAGGCGCTGGAGGCGGCAAGTGCGGCGCTCGCGGCGGTCGACGAACTCGCCGAAACGGAGGCCGACCTGGAGCGCCCCGCCATGGGGCTCAATGTGGCGCTGCATCTGGGCGAGGTCATGTTCGGCAATGTCGGCTCGCGTAACCGGCTCGACTTCACCGTGATCGGCCCGGCGGTGAACGAGGCGAGCCGGATGGAAAGCCTCTGCCGCTCGCTCGGCACCGATATCATCCTCTCCGAAACCATCGCCAGCCTGCTGCCGGGAAAAACCCGGCTGCTGACTCGAACCGAGCTGCGCGGGGTGAAGGGCGAACGCGCGCTTTACGCCCCCGCCGATCCTCTGAAAGCACCCGAATGACCGATCCCCGCCTCGACGAGACCGACCGCGCGATCCTCGACTATATCCAGCGCCACGGCCGCGCCGGCTATGCCGAGATCGGCGCCCATGCCGGGCTCTCCGTCTCCGCCGTGAACGAGCGACTGAAGAAGCTGCAGGCCGCGGGCGCGATCCGCGGCTATGGCGCCATGCTGGAGCCGGCAGCGGTCGGGCTCGAGGTGCTCGCCTATGTCTCGGTCCTGATCGACTGGAGCGCGCACAACGAGTCCTTCCTCGAGGCCGTGCTGGCGATGCCGGAAGTGCTCGAATGCCACCATGTGACCGGCGACTGGTCCTATCTCCTGAAGATCCGGACCCGCTCGAATGACGCGCTGGAGGACGTGATCTCCAACCGCATCAAGCTGCTGCCGGGGGTGACCCGCAGCCAGACCGTGATCGCGCTGAAATCGCCGAAGGAAAGCGCGGTGCTGCCGGTTTAATCTTTAGCCCGAGATCGTAGAGTGCAGACCTCGTTCCCCTGGGTCCCGGCCTGCGCCGGGATGACGGGCGGGAGAGAGGGTCGCGCTCAC
The DNA here is from genome assembly GCF_014904705.1 of Nisaea sediminum. Taxonomy (NCBI): domain Bacteria; kingdom Pseudomonadati; phylum Pseudomonadota; class Alphaproteobacteria; order Rhodospirillales; family Thalassobaculaceae; genus Nisaea; species Nisaea sediminum. Next base: position 82,056 of record NZ_JACZCQ010000015.1, on the reverse strand, counting down.
TTCTTCGCCATGAATTCCTTGAGCGGCCCCATGCTGGTCACCGCGCCGCCGTCCGGCGTGCTCCAGATACCGAAGAACATCGGGCCGAGCTCGGTCTTGACGATGGTCATCGCAGCCGATCCCTTGCCGGGCTCGGTTTTGCTCTCGATCTCCTGCCGCTTGCCTTTGACCCCGGCGGCGAAGCCGGCGGAGACATGATCGAGCCATTTTTCGGCGGCACCGAAATCCACGCGCTCGGCCTGAAAAGCGCATTTCAGCCGCCCCGGGCGTGAATCGCGGAGCAGGACCAGTTTTCTGCCTTCCGGCCCGAACATCGTCCAGCGCGTCGCGTCCGGCGTGACTTCGGGTTTGACATGGCGGCCGGCAATCTCGTCGACGGCGGCGGAGATCTTCTCCAGATCGTGAGCCGGAAGCTGAATACACAATCTCTCGGCCAGAGAAATGGCGTCGTATCCCGACGCGTCCTCCGCCGAAGCCGGGGCGGTCGCATGGATGAACAGGAACGCTGAAGCTGAAAAGGTAAGAACCGAGGTTGCCCGCCGAAGCAGGTTTAAGACGATCAAAATGAACTCCGCTGACCTTGGCGGCTCCCAACGGGCCGCACAATTGTTCGCAAAGGGCCGGGACATGGGGCCCGGCCGAACTATCGAGATCCGGCCTGCGCCGGGCACTGAATGCAAACCGGCGTGAGTGTCTTGCGGCCGGCCGCACTTCTCTCATGTGTGCCTGAATGGACAGAATACCAAAAAATACTGCGGCTTGGGAGGGCTGCCCCTCATGTTTCCGACGCTCGACAGCGTGCTAGCGCTGCTCGCCATGGCTTTTCCGCTGATGGGCAGTCCGGGGCCGGCCATCGTCGCGATCACCGCGAACGGAGCCGCTTTCGGCATCAGGGCCGGGCTGCCGTTCCTCTTCGGCATCTATGTCGGCGTCTTCACCGTGCTCTGCCTCACCGCCAGCGGCGTAACCGGCCTCCTGCTCGCCCTGCCCGGCGTCGGTCCGGTGCTTGTCATGGCCGCCGTGCTCTACATGCTTTATCTCGCCTACCGGATCGCGACCGCACCGCCGCCCGGCATGCATGGAACCGACGACCTGGATCCGCCGGGCTTCGGTGCCGGGATCATCGTCGCGCTGACCAATGTGAAAGCCTTTACGGTCTTCACCGCGCTCTATGCCGGCAACATCCTGATCGAGACCGACCCGATCCGCGACACGCTGACCAAGCTGGCGATCCTCACCTGCGTGATGCTGTTCGTGAACGGAACCTGGCTCGTGTTCGGCGGGATCTTCGCCAACCTGATCCGCTCGCCGAAGGTCGGACGGGCCTTCAACGTCACCATGGCGATCCTACTGCTGGTCTCGGTTGCCCTTGCCGTGATACCCCGTTGAGGCAATAGGATAGGATTACTGACCTATCTGCCGCCGATTGGACGGGTCCCGTGCATTTCATTCTCTTCGCGCTCTCCGCCCTGATCTGGGGCACGGGGGCCTATGTCACGACGCTTCAGGCCGGACCTGTTCCGGCCCCGGTCTCCGTCGCCTACCGCATGCTGCTGTTGGCGGGTTTCATGCTTGTCGTTATCCTCGCGACACGCACCCGGCTGCGCTTGGACCGGCAGGATGTGCCCTGGATCGCGGCCCACGCCGCGACCTTCTTCGCGCTCAATTTCATCTGCTTCTACACCTCGACCCATTACATCCCGAGCGGCGTCGCGACACTCGCGCTCTCCACCTCGCCGATTTTCGCGACCATCATCTCCTTCCTGCTGTTCCGCGAGACCATCAGTCTCCGCGCGCTCGCCGGCATGGTGATCGGCATGGCGGGGCTCGCCCTCATCGTCGCCCCGGACCTCGCCAGGCTCGAGGCCGGGAGCGAGGTGATCCGCGGCATGCTCTGGGCGCTCGGCGCCGCCCTCGGGACCGCGATCGGCACCATCATCGGCGCCCGCAACCATCGACGCGGGATCTCCGCCTATAGCGCCAATTTCTGGGGCGGGATCGGCGGTGCGGGGATCTGCCTCGCGATCGCGCTCGCGGGCGGCATGGAGATCACCATCGAGCCGACGCTGCGGTATCTCGGATCCCTCACCTATCTCGGCATTGTCGCCTCCGCCGGCGCCTTCCTGATCTTCTTTGCCCTGGTGGCCAGGGTCGGCCCCGGCCGCGCCGCCTATACCTTCACCACCGTCCCGGTCGTCGCGCTGGCAATGTCGATCCTGTTCGAGAATGTCGTGCTCGGCCCGCTGATGATCGCGGGGACGGCGATGATCCTGACGGGAAACGTGCTGGTGCTGCGGCGTTAGCCGTGGTGCCGGCGCCGCTCCTCCTCGAGTGCGCGCTCGTCCCAGGCCTGGACGAAGCGCATCTGCCCCGAATTGATCTCCAGCGCGGTCAGCACGCCGGTATTCACCGCGCCGGTATCGATGCCGATCCGGTGCCCGTGCACCAGCGGCTCGCCATGGTTCCACTCCACCGTGTGACCGTGCACCACGGTCAGCTCGAACGGCCAGACTTCGGGATTCAGGAAGGGGTCGCGGATCCAGCAGAGCGTCTTCAGGGTCTGGTTGTTCAGCGGCTGGCGCGGATCGATACCGGCATGGACGAAGAGATAATCGTCGACCCGGTAGGTGACGGACATCGACATGACGAAGTCCAGCACCGGGTCCGGGAGGCGCCGGCGGGTCTGCATGATCATGTCCCGCGCGCCGACGACACGGGTGATGCCGAAACTGCGCCAGGTCGCCTCGCCGCCATTGGCGCCCCAGAAACGCAGGTCTTCGTCCTCGAGACTTCCGTCGACCGCCTGCCGAAGCCAGTAATCGTGGTTTCCGACCAGACAGACATCCTTCACCGGCCGCTTCGTGAAGGCACCGAGGCCACCCATCGCGAGTCCCAGAACCTCGAGACTGCTGGGGCCCCTGTCGATCAGGTCGCCGAGCATGATCGCCGTCACCTGCTCCGGCTTCAGGCGCGCGACATCCTCCGCGACGGCCTCGAGGAGCGCGGTCAGCAGATCCGCCCGTCCATGCACGTCGCCGATGGCGATCACCATGTGGCCGTTGGCGACGGGACGCGGGACTTGGCGCCATTCATAGCGCTGAATATCAGATTGCGGGTTCAGGAGCCGCTCCTGCAGGTTATCATCGGCGCCGGCATCCGGACCGGCGGCGCTCGCCAGTCCATTGGGCAACAATGACTATTCTCTGTCTAGGGACCAAATGGCCGCAATGCAGCAATCAGATCCCAATATCGTCAGTCCGCGCCCTTTGCTGCTTGGCCTCGCGCTGTTCGCGCTCCTGCTTCTGCTGCCGCCGCCAGGCGACCTCTCTCTCCCGGCCTGGCGCACCGTCGCCGTCGCGGCGCTGATGGCCGTCTGGTGGATCGGCGAAGCGCTTCCCCTTCCGGCGACGGCACTGCTGCCGATCCTGCTCTTCCCGTTGCTCGGCGTCGCGGACCTGCATCAGGCAGCGGCACCTTATGCGCATCCGGTCGTGTTTCTCTTTCTCGGCGGCTTCCTTCTCGGCGCGGCGATCACCGCTTCCGGCCTGCATGCCCGGCTCTCCGCCGCGATCCTGCACCGGACGGGCACCGGCAGCCGGCAGCTCGTTGCCGGCTTCCTGCTGGCCGGAGCCCTGCCCTCGATGTGGATCAGCAACACGGCGAGTGCGATCATGCTGCTGCCGGTCGCGCAATCTGTGCTGGACGGGGCGCCGTCGCGGCTGCGCAAGGCTTTGCTCCTCGCGGTCGCCTACGGTTGTTCCATCGGCGGGCTGGCAACCCTGATCGGAACCCCGCCGAACGCGATGCTGGCGGCGTTCCTCGACAGCAATTACGGCATGCCGCTCGGTTTCGCGACCTGGCTGGCCATCGGTCTGCCGGTCTCGGCCGCGATGCTGGCCCTCGCCTGGCTTGTCCTGACCCGGTTCGCCTTCGGTCCGCTCGAAGCGCTGCAGACGGAGACGCTGCCGCATCCGGGACCGATGAGCACGCGCGAGAAACGGGTCGCCCTGCTGCTCGCCGCCGCCGCGCTCGCCTGGATCTTCCGGCCGTTCATCGGGGAGTACTTCCCAGCGGTGAGCGACACGACGATCGCGCTTGCGGCAGGATTGCTGCTGTTCGCCGTTCCGGCCGGGCCGGAGAAACGCGCGCTGCTGACCTGGGACGAGGCACGCGCGATCCATTGGGGCATTCTGCTCCTGTTCGGAGGCGGACTGTCGCTGGCGGGCGCCATTACCGACAGCGGGCTCGCGGCCGCGCTCGCCGGGAGTCTCTCGACCTTGGTCGGCTATCTGCCGGAAGGACTCGCCGCCGGCTTCGGCGCGGGCATCGTGCTCTTCGCGACCGAGCTTGCGAGCAACACGGCCTCGGCCGCCGCTTTCCTGCCGATCACGGCGGAACTCGCCGAAGCGCTCGGCCTGCCGCTGCTGGCGATGCTGGCGCCGGTCACGCTGGCGGCGAGCTGCGCCTTCATGATGCCGGTAGCGACGCCGCCGAACGCCATCGTCTTCGGCGCGGGCGGTTTAAAGGTCGCCGACATGGCAAAGGCCGGACTCTGGATGAATGCCGGCGCGGTCATGCTGCTGACCGCGCTCGGCTGGGTGTTGGTCTGAGCGGCGTCAGATCCGGTTGACGGCGCTCATCACGGCACGGATCGGCGCCATGGTGATCGAGGTATCGATCCCGACCCCGAAGACGCTGCGGCCCTTGTCGTCCGGCACGGTCAGCTCGATGTAGGCCGCCGCCTCGGCACGGGAGCCGACCGAGCGGGTGTGCTCGGTATAGTCCTTGAGCCGGAAGTTGAGACCGAACTCGCGGCGCATCGCGTTCACGAAGGCCGAGATCGGACCGTTGCCGTCCGCCTCGATCGTGCGCCGCTCGCCGTTATGTGTGACCACCGCCGTGATGTGCTCGCGCTCGTTCGAGCCCTCGATCGGGCTGGAGGAGAAGGAGACCAGTTTGAAGACGCCCTCCGGCTGGTCGATATACTCGGCCATGAAGGTGCTCCAAATCGTCTCGCTGTTGATCTCCTTGCCGGTGGCGTCGGCGATCTTCTGCACCACCTGGCTGAAATCGGCCTGCGCCGGTTTCGGCATCTTGATCTTGTGGTCGGTCTCGAGCAGATAGGCGACACCGCCCTTCCCGGACTGACTGTTCACACGAATGATCGCTTCGTAATCACGGCCGATATCCTGCGGGTCGATCGGCAGGTAGGGCACTTCCCAATGCGGATCGTTGCTCTTGCGGATCGCCTGCATCCCCTTGTTGATCGCATCCTGGTGCGAGCCTGAGAAGGCCGTGTGCACCAGTTCGCCCGCATAGGGATGGCGCGGATGGATCGGCAGCTGGTTGCAGTATTCCGCCACTTCCATCAGCTCGTTGATGTTGGAGAAATCCAGCTCCGGATCGACACCCTGGGTGAAGAGGTTCAGGCCGAGGGTGACGATATCGACGTTGCCGGTCCGCTCACCGTTGCCGAACAGGGTGCCTTCCACCCGGTCGGCACCGGCCATGACGGCCAGTTCCGTCGCCGCGACGCCAGTGCCCCGGTCGTTGTGCGGATGGACGGAGAGGATGATCGAATCCCGGCGGGTGAAGTGCCGGTGCATCCACTCGATCTGGTCCGCATAGATGTTCGGCGTCGACATCTCGACCGTCGAGGGCAGGTTGATGATGACAGGATTTTCCGGCGTCGGCTGCCAGACATCCATCACCGCCTCGCAGACCTCCAGCGCATAATCCAGCTCGGTGCCGGTGAAGCTTTCCGGGGAATATTGCAGGCGCACCTTGGTGCCGGCCTCTTCCAGCCGGGCGAGACGGTCCTTGACCATCTTCGCACCCTCGACCGCGATCTGCTTCACGCCTTCGCGGTCCTGCTGGAAGACGACGCGGCGCTGCAGTTCGGAGGTCGAGTTGTAAAGATGGACGATGACGCTCTTGGCGCCCATCAGGCTCTCGATCGTGCGCTCGATCAGGTGTTCGCGCGCCTGGGTCAGGACCTGGATCGTCACGTCATCGGGGATCAGGCCGCCCTCGATGATCTCGCGGACGAAATTGAAATCGGTATCCGAGGCGCTCGGAAAGCCGACCTCGATCTCCTTGAAGCCCATCTCGACCAGGGTCTTGAACATGCGGTGCTTGCGCGCGCTGTCCATCGGGTCGACCAGCGCCTGGTTGCCGTCGCGCAGGTCGACGCTGCACCATGCCGGCGCATGGTCGATCACTTTCGACGGCCAGGTACGGTCCGGCAGATTGACCTGCGGATAGGCCTGATATTTTTCGATATGCATCTGGTTCATCACTTCAACTCCCTCGGAGCGGCGCGCATTCCACGGCTGCGCCTGCTCGCGGTTACATTCAAAATTCGTTCCTGAATGCGCCCGATGCCGAACCTCTACCTCGAAACGAGGCGTGAAGGCTATGATTTGTCTTGAAAATGTGATGTCGGGATGGGAGCCCATCCCCAGCGCATCAGCACGGTTCAAGCATACACGAGCGACGTGACCCGGTCTCTCTAGAGAGCCGGGATCGTAAGTCGCAGCGCGAGGCCGAGTTCCGTGTGCGTCAACATAACGCGCGAAACTAGTCAGACTCTGGTGTATCAGTCAAGCTGTGAGCGTGCGGATTGACCTGGATCATTAATCCGGGCCGAAAAACGCGAGATAACGAAACCGCACAATAAACGGGAGAGAGAGGCCGTGAACCTCTTTGACATCTGCCAGGACAAGCTGAACCGGATCAAGGCAGAGGACCGCTATCGCGTGTTCGCAGATCTGGAAAAGCAGGCGGACAAGTATCCGTACTACAAGCACTACCGCGACGGCCGCGTAGAGCAGGTCCTCGTCTGGTGCTCGAACGACTATCTGGCGATGGGCGGCAGCGACGTGCTGGTGAACGCGGTGCACGAGGCGGTCGACCAGACCGGCGTCGGCGCGGGCGGTACGCGGAACATTTCCGGTACCAGCCATTATCATGTCGAGCTCGAGGCGGAGCTCGCGGACTGGCACCGGAAGGAAGCCGCCCTCCTCTTCACCTCGGGCTACATCGCCAACGAGGCGAGCCTTTCGACCCTGCTCAGCGCCGCGCCCAACATGGACGTCTTCTCCGACCAGAAGAACCATGCCTCGATGATCCAGGGCATCCGCAAGGGCACGGCACGCAGGCACATCTTCCGTCATAACGACCTGGAGCATCTGCGCGAGCTGCTGGAAGCGGCCGATCCCGAAAGTCACAAGATGGTCGCCTTCGAGAGCGTCTATTCGATGGACGGCGATATCGGCAGGATCGAGGAGATTTGCGATCTGGCGCACGCGTTCAATGCCATCACCTATCTCGACGAGGTGCATGCGGTCGGCATGTACGGTCCGCGCGGCGCCGGAATCGCGGAGCGGGACGGCGTGCTCGACAAGGTCGACCTGATCGAAGGCACGCTCGGCAAGGCGGTCGGCGTGCATGGCGGCTATCTCGCCGGCCCGGCGCATGTGCTGGACTATATCCGCAGCGTCGCCCCGGGCTTCATCTTCACCACCTCCCTGCCCCCGATCACCGCGGCCGCCGCCGCGGCCAGCATCCGGCACCTAAAGGTGAGCGGGCAGGAACGGGCGATGCAGCAGCGTCAGGCAGCCCGGCTGAAGCAGGCCTTCGCCGATGCCGGCCTGCCGGTCATGCCATCCGAAAGCCATATCGTGCCGCTGCTGGTCGGCGACCCGGCCAAAGCGCGGGATTTCTCCAACCGGCTGCTCTATGACCACAACATCTACGTGACCGCGATCAACTATCCGACCGTCGACAAGGGGACCGAGCGCCTGCGCTTCACCCCGACGCCGAAGCACACGGACGCGATGATCGAGGAACTGGTGGATATCCTGGTGCCGATGTTCGCGGAAGCGGGAATCAGGAAGCGGGCCTAGCCCGTTCTGGCCCCAAAAAGATCGCCATCCCGGGCTTGACCCGGGACCCAGCGACGATATCGCCGAGACCTTCGATCTGAAAGGTCCCGGCTCGGGGGCCGGGATGACGAATTGGGAGCGGGATCAGACCCCGAGCTTTTCCTGTACCAGCTCGGCATTGGTCTCGAGCTCCGCACTCGATCCCGACCAGACGACCTGGCCCTTTTCAACGATGTAATGCCGGTCGGCGATGCGTTTCAGGTCGTCGATATTCTTGTCGATCACGAGGATCGCCTGGCCTTGCTGCTTCAGACGCTCCAGGCAATGCCAGATTTCTTTGCGGATCAGCGGCGCCAGCCCTTCGGTCGCCTCGTCGAGGATCAGGAGCTTCGGATTGGTCATCAGCGCGCGGCCGATCGCCAGCATCTGCTGTTCGCCGCCGGACAGCAGGTTCGCCATCGAGGTGATGCGCGCCTCCAGCTCCGGGAACATGGCGAGTACCCGCTCGACCGTCCAGGGATCGCGCGCGCCGAAGCGGTTCGCGGCCGTGGCCACGAGGTTCTCGCGCACCGAAAGGTTCGGGAACACCTGCCGCCCTTCCGGCACGAGGCCGAGCCCGTGCCGGGCGATGCGGTGCGCCGGTGCGTCGGTGATCTCGTCATCCTCGAAGGTGATGCGGCCGGACGCCGGGCGGACGATGCCCATGATCGAATTGACCGTCGTGGTCTTGCCCATGCCGTTGCGGCCCATGAGCGTCACCACCTCGTTGGCGCCGACCTCGAGGCTCATGCCGAAAAGGGCCTGACTGGCGCCGTAGAAGGTCTCGATTGTTTCGACTCTCAGCATCACGCCACCTCGTCGCCGAGATAGGCCTGACGCACGGCCTCGTCATTGCGAATTTGCTCCGGCGTCCCCGTGGCGATCACGCGCCCGTAGACCAGCACCGAGATCCGATCCGCCAGGGTGAAAACAGCGTCCATGTCATGCTCGATCAGCAGCATCGTCTTTTCGCCCTTCAGGCTGCGGAGGATTTCCACCATGCGCTGGCTCTCCTCGACGCCCATTCCGGCCATCGGCTCGTCCAGCAGCATCAGGGTCGGCCGGGTCGCGAGCGCCATGGCGATCTCCAGCTGCCGGTGCTCACCATGGGACATCGCCCGCGCGACATCGTGCGCCCGGTCGGCAAGGCCGACGGATCTCAACGCCGCCAAGGCCGGCTCCACCAGTTCGCGCTCGGAGCGGGCGGGTTTCCAGAAGCGGAAGGAATGCCCCGCATGGGCCTGCACCGCGAGCGCGACATTCTCCAGCACCGTCATGTCCAGCATCAGGCTGGTGATCTGGAAGGAGCGCGCAAGACCGAGCAGAGAGCGCCTGTAGGCCGGGGCCGAGGTGATGTCCCTGCCCGCGAAACGGATCCTGCCGCCGTCCGGCGGCACCTCGCCGGAGAGCTGCGAGATCAGCGTCGTCTTGCCGGCGCCGTTCGGCCCGATGATCGCGTGGAGTTCGGACTCCCTGACGTCCAGGTCGACATGATCGGTCGCGGCTATGCCGCCATAATTCTTGTAGAGGTTCCGGACCTCAAGGAAGGCGCCGCTCATGACCGCGCTCCCATTCCGATCCGCTCGCCGAGCCAGCGGAACATCCCGTTGATGCCGCCGCGGGTGAAGATCACGACGAGGATCAGCATCGCGCCGAAGGGAAAGTGCCAATACTGGGTGAGGCGCGAGAGATATTCTTCCAGCAGGACGAAAACCGCGGTGCCGAGCACCGGCCCGAAAAGACTGCCGGCGCCCCCGAGCACGACCATGAAGATGAGCTCACCCGAGCGCACCCAGTCACCCATTTCCGGCGTGATGAAGTTCGTGAAATTGCCGAGCAGCGCCCCCGCATAGCCACAGATGGCGCCGGAGATTACATAGCTGGCGAGACGATAGCGGTAGGTCGGAAATCCGATCGCCTGCATCCTGCGGTCATTGCCCTTGGAGCCCGAGATCACCATGCCGAAGCGCGAATGCACGATCCGGTGCACGAGGCCGAGCGCCAGGATGAGCGAGGCGAGCACGAAGTAGTAGAGCGTGAAGTTGTCGTTGATATCGAGGAGGCCGGCGAACTCGCTGCGCGCGTCGATGACCAGCCCGTCGTCACCGCCATATTCCTCGATCGAGACGAAGGTGAAGAACACCATCTGCGCGAAGGCCATGGTGATCATGATGAAATAGACGCCCTTGGTCCTGAGCGCTATCGCACCCGTGACGAGGGCGATCGCCGCCGAGGCAAGGATCGCGATGGCGAACTGCAGGAAACCGTCATAGATCCCGTAATAGGCCGGAATGCCGACGGCATAGGCGCCGATCACGAGATAGGCCGCGTGCCCAAAGCTGACCATACCGCCATAACCGAGGATCAGGTTCAGGCTGACCGCGGCGATCGCGAGAATCATCAGCCGCAGGTAAAGGTCGATCAGGAAGATGTTGTCGGCCCACACGGCAAGAACGGGGAGCCCGGCCAGAAACAGCAGCCCGGCAACCATGGCATAGGCGGGAAGCCCGGTGCGAAACAGAGAGGTCATGGCTCAGCGCACCTTTGGTGGGAACAGGCCCTGGGGCCGGAAAGCAAGGACAACAGCCATCAGGATGTAGATCGCCATGGCCGAGAGCGCGGGCGCGGAGGTTTCCGCGTTCTGCGCCGTCATGAAGACTTTCAGCAGCTGGTCGAGGAAGGAGCGGCCCATCGTGTCGATCAGGCCGACGATCATGGCGGCCACGAAGGCGCCCTTGATGGAACCGATGCCGCCGATGATGATCACGACGAAGGCGACGATGATGATGTCGTTACCCATGCCGATGCTGGCTTCGGTGATCGGCGCGATCAGCATGCCGGCGAACCCGGCGAACGCCGCCCCGACGGCAAAGACCAGCGCGAAGAGCTTGCCGATATCGACCCCGAGCGCCATCACCATGGTCCGGTTCGAGGCACCGGCCCGGATCAGCATGCCAAGGCGGGTGTGTGCGACCATGAAATAGAGCAGCGCGGCCACGAGCAACCCGGAAAAGATGATGACCAGGCGGAAGACGGGGAAGTCCAACCCGCCGAACAGCGTCACCTGACCGTTGAGGAAATCCGGAAGCGGAATCGCCATCCCGGTCGGGCCCCAGATGTAGTCGACCGCGGTATCGAAACAGAGGATCAGCCCGAAGGTCGCGAGGACATGGTCCAGATGGTCATGGGTATAGAGCGCCCGGACCACGATCAGCTCGACCAGCCAGCCGAGCAAGGCCGTGAGCGGCAGCGCCAGAACCACGCCGAGCAGGAAAGAATCCGTCAGTTGAGTCAGCGTGGCGCAGAAGTAGGCGCCCATCATGTAGAGCGAGCCGTGCGCCAGATTGACGAAGTCCATGATGCCGAAGACAAGGGTCAGACCGGCGGCAAGCAGAAACAGCAGCACCCCCAGCTGAAGCCCGTTCAGCATCTGTATCGTGAATAGTCCCCAGTCCACCAGGATGCCCCTGTTCTCTTATTTGACGGCAGTCTTGCGCTGCCCGTGTCCTCAACTTGAAACTGAAACCGGCGGAGCCAAGCGCTCCGCCGGTTCCCGCATCACCCACGGGGGTGATTACATCTTGCACTCACCTGCATACGGATCCTGATGGTTCTCAAGGACCGTCTTGACGACCTTGGTGGTCCAGACGCCGTCCGCATCCGTCACGACTTCACGCAGATAGAAGTTCTGGATCGGGAAATGGTTGTTCCCGAAGGTGAACTTGCCGCGGGTCGACGGGAAATCGGCCTTCTTCATCGCGGCCCGCATGCCGTCCATGTCGTCCAGATTGCCGTTCACCGCTTCGACCGCGCTCTTGATCATGAAGATCGTGTCGTAGGACTGAGCCGCGTAGAAGGACGGATAACGGCCGTACTTCTTCTTGAAGCCCTCGACGAACTTCTTGTTCTGCGGATTGTCGAGATCCGGGCCCCAGTGCTGGGTATTGAGCGAGCCCATCACGCCTTTCAGGTTGCCTTCCTGCAGTTTCGGCAGGGCGATCGAGTCCACGGTGAAGACCGTATAGAGCGGCAGCTGTCCGAGCAGGCCGGCCTGCTCGTACTGCTTGATCAGTGCGCCGCCGGCCTTGCCCGGATAGAACACCCAGAGCGCATCGGCGCCCGAGGCCTTCGCCTTGGCGAGTTCGGCGGAGAAATCGAGCTGAGCGTCCTTGCCCCACTTGGTGAGATCCCGGCCGACGACCTTGCCTTTGAAGGTCCGCTCGACACCGGCGATCATGTTCTTGCCGGCGGCGTAGTTCGGCGCCATCACGTAGACGGACTTGACGCCGTTCTGGTTCAGAACCTCGCCCATCGCCATCGGCGTCTGGTCGTTCTGCCAGGAGGCGGAGAAGAAGTTCTTGTCGCACTGGTCGCCGGCGAGTTGCGACGGACCGGCATTCGAGCTGATCAGGAACTTGCCCGCATCCAGCGCCGACTTCTTCGAGGCCAGCAGGACGTGGGACCAAATGAAGCCGGCGACGAAATCGACATCGTCCTGCTTCACCAGCTTGTCGACCTTCTGCTTGCCGACCGGCGGATTGAAGGCATCGTCCTCAATGATGAGTTCGACATCGAGACCGCCCATCTTGCCGCCGATATCGTCCATCGCGAGATTGACCGCATCGACCATGTCCTGGCCGATCACGCCTGCCGGCGTGGTGATGGTGGTGACGAACCCGATCTTGACCTTGTCGGCCGCCATCGCCGGCGCCGCCAGCAACGCTCCCAGGGCCGCAAGGGCCGTTATCTTTTTGTACATTCTACTAAGCCTCCCAGAGTGATGCGGCACGGATGCCACTGCCCCCGATATGCAACATAGTGCACACCTTGGTACGAAGTTGCATTATACTTGCGTTCTTGGCAATCCCGATCCTCGGAACGCCGAGAGGCTTCCGAAAATGACGGATCGCATTTTTGAAGACTAATCGCGGGCAAAAATTATTTGAAGCTTAAAATAATTAAGCGTCGGCTTGAGTCTCTTGTTCAGAGACCTCGGGCGCGACGAGCGGTATCGAAATAACCACCTTCGTGCCTTTCCCAGGCTCGGAGGAAACCGACACGTCGCCTCCGAGAACGGTGTGCACGATCGAATAGACCAGATGCATGCCGAGCCCGCTCCCGCCGCTCCCGAACCGCGTGGTGAAGAACGGCTCAAACACCCGGCGCACGACTTTCGCGGACATTCCTTTCCCGTTGTCAGAGACGGTGAGGGACAGCGAGCCGGCGTCTTCGAGAGAGGCCGTGACGTCGATCCGGGAGGAGATCCCGACGTCCTGATCGAAGGCATGAAGGACCGAGTTCTGGATCAGGTTGATCATTACCTGCCCGAGAGGCCCGGGATAGGAATCAAGTTCGATACCCTCGGGCACGCTCGCGACGATCGCGATGTCGCGCCCGGATATCGTCGCCTCCATCGTCGCCACGATGTCCCGTGTCAGGTCGGCCAGCTCGAACGACCTGCGCTTATGGCTGGTCTGGTCGACCGCGACCTGCTTGAAATGAGAAATCAGTTCGGAGGTCCGCTCCAGCCCGCGCTGGATGATCCCGAGCCCTTCCTGCAGCTCCGTCATGACCCGCGCGAACAGAGACTGGCTGATACTTCGCGTCTCGTAGGCCGTGCTAAGTTCGAGGAGCGAGCGCGTCAGTTTCGTGACAACTGTATAGCTGGCCCCGACCGGCGTATTGATTTCATGGGATATCCCCGCGACAAGGCCGCCCAGCGACGCGAGGCGTTCCGTTTCGATCAATCGGTTCTGCGCTTGCTTCAGTTCGGTAATGTCCGTTGTCGAGCCCTGGTATCCGGCAAAGACGCCGTCTATCCAAATTGGCTTGGCATTGATGCGGATCGTGCGGTTTCCCGACGGATATTGCCGCTCAATCTCGAGGCCGCGGACCGGGCTGCGCGACCCTACCTTTTCCTCAAACGAGTCCCAGGCTTCGCGCTGGTCGACAAAGCGCTCCTGATCCGAGACGAGGGAGAGGAGCGGTTTGCCCAGGTACTCCTCGGCCTTGCGCTCGGTTATCTCGAAGAAGTTCTCCGAGCACCAAACCATCTTGAGATCCGCGTCGAGTTCCCAGAGCCAGTCGGCCGATGCCGACGCAATATTGCGGAACCGCTCCTCGCTTTCGCGCAACTCCTTGGTACGCGTCCGGATGGTTTGTTCGAGGCTCTCGTTGAGGCCTTTCAGAGCCGTCTGGGCCTGAACGAATTCGGTGATGTCGTATCGCATGCTCGCAATGGCTAGGATCGCGCCGTCACGCCCTGAAATGGCGAAATTCACCACACGGATTTGTGTCGAAGGCCCTCCCGCTTTCGGCACGAAACTATAATCGTAGGTGACCGAGCCGCGTGTGGCGGTCACCCTCAGAGCCGCATCGTTGAGTTGCTTGGCGGATTCCATGCGATCGCTCTGGGCAAGCACCTCGTCGACCGTATGGCCGAGGATGTCGTCCATCCGTAGACCGAGCTGGATCGCCGCACGAGTATTGACCCGGATGAACCGGCCTGACAGGTCTCGAACGAGAATTCCGGAGTCCGCATTCTCGAAAATGTCCGTCATGACGGCTTCGGCATCGCGGCGGGCCGCTTCGGCCTCGACGAGCCGGGTCACGTCCGACATCACACCGAAGGTGCGTTTCAGGCGGCCGTCATCTGCAAAGTCAAATTCGGCGGATATCCGGAGATGAGCCATCGATCCGCCCTTCCGTATCACACGGAGTTCGAATTCAAACCCTGGCTCGCCTTTCGCGACTTTTTCGCGCATTCGCTCGAAAACGACGTGATCGTCCGGATGGATTCGATCAATCGCTTCCCGAAAGGTCAGGTACTCGCTGCCGGGACAGCCAAATGTGATTTGCGACTGTTCCGAAAAATAGATCCGCCTTTCTTCGGGATCGAAAGCCCAGTGACCCAGGCCGCCGAGCCTCTGCGCACGCTTGAACCATTGATCTCTCTGCAGGATCTCCTGTTCCAGCTGCTTGAACGTAGTGACGTCTTGAACCGTGCCAAGCGTTCCGAACAAATTCCCTTCACTGTCGACGATCGGGTGCCCCCTGATCTCCACCCAGACCATCTTGCCATCGGGACGGGTTACCCGAACGACCGCTTCATAGTCCTGACCGGCCCTCGCCGCCGCATCTCGCAAGGCGATGTAATCCGGACGATCGTCTGGATGTATGAGCCGAGAGGCAAATCTCTGAGGAAGTTCACCCCGATCGCGCAACTCCTTAACGCCAAAAATCTCAAGCAGCGTGTCGGACCAATAGGGTTCTTCGCCGGTTTCATATCGCCGCCAATGGCCCATGCGCCCAAGTTCCTGTGCGCGCACCAGGGCCTTCTCGGCCGAGCGGTGTTCGGTGATGTCCTGATGAACGGTGAAGAGCGATCCGACCGAGCCGTCGCTGGAGATAACCGGCTCGAACTGCAGACGCACATGTTTGCAATCCGTCCGGTCCCTACCATAGCGGAGTTCGGCGAGCACCGGCCGGCCCGTCTCGAAGGCTTCCTGCCGCGCGGCGTCGTAAACCGCAACGTCTTCCGGCAAGAGACGAGCCCTGATCTCCTCGAGCGAGATACGGCCATCCGGAATGCCCAGGATCTCCCGCATCGGTCCGTGGAAAACGACGTCTCCCGTCCTTTGCTCCATGATCGAATAGCCGATCTTGCCGAGTTTCTGGGCACGATCGAGAATCGTCGACCGGTCGATCCCACAGCCGGAAAGATCGACCTCGTCCTCGTCCGTCTCAGACTCGGCCTTGTCGGGACAGAACCCGTAGCCGTGAAACTCGCCCACTCCCGAACGGGCAGGATCAGCAAGGCCGCCATTCAGAAGAATTGTCCTGGTCGCGCCGCCGTCAGAGAACGTCACATGCAGGCCTCGGAACGGTAAGTTCCGGCCCGCCGCCGACCGCATCGCCTCGATCATCCCGGGCGGCGCGCGACCGATCAGTTTCGATGGATCAAGTCCGGTCAGGGCCCGGAAGTTGCCGGAAAGATGGGTCAGGGCACCACGATGGTCGCACCGCCATTCGAAGAAATAGTCCTCGATCTCAGGTCGATATCGCATGGAAGCCGCCTGGTTGCCCATTCAGAGCCTCACTCCGGCACTAGGTACTTTGGCCGTCAGGCGCGTGCCAGCTCTTCGTCTGCATATGTCGTTCTGATATCGATCATTGCGGCCAAGTTGTCCATGAAGGCATCGACGACCCGAGGATCGAAATGCTTGCCCCGCTCGTCGCGTATCAGCTTGACCGCGCGCTCGACCGGCCACGCTTTCTTGTAGACCCGCTCCGATGTCAGGGCATCGAACACGTCGACCAGCCCGACGATCCGGCCTTCCACCGAAATGTCCTCGCCTTCCAGATTGTTCGGATAGCCGCCACCGGCCCATTTCTCATGATGCTCGAGAGCGATACGAGCCGCGAGCCGCAGGATCGGCATATCCGAGGTCCGAAGCATTTCGTACCCGATCGTCGTGTGCTCCTTCATCGCCTCCCATTCGTCCGGGTCGAGTTTTCCCGGCTTGCAGAGAATGGCGTCCGGAATTCCGATCTTGCCGATATCGTGCAGCGGAGCCGCCCTGAACAGGAGTTCCGAGCGTTCGGTGGAAAGGCCGATCTTGTCCGCGATCTCCCGCGCATAAAGCGCCACGCGCGACACATGCCGTCCGGTTTCTCCGGACCGGGTCTCGACCGCCTCGCCGAGACGCAGCACGATTTCGCGCTGCGCCCGCTCCGTCTGGTCGTGCAGACGCAGATTTTCGAACGCGGTCAGAACCTGTCCGATGAACACTTCGACGATCTGTGCGTCCGGACCGTCGAGATTCTGCAGTTCGGGAAGGAAGAGCAGGCTGGTCTGGCCGCCGCGGCCGACGATACCGGCGAGAAGCGCATCCTCGCTGCGGCTGGTATGAATCCCCGGTCCACGCTTTGCGAGCTCTCGGATCAATCGCTTGTCGGTCGCGCCCAACCCCATTTCTGCGAGGTTGCGCGCACCCGCGCCGGCTCCGTGCCCCGCGACTACGTCATAGTTTTCAGCCGAACCGCTGTTCTCGTTAGCCACCGCGAGGACCGCCGACGATCCGATCTTGCCTCCCGCGCCACGGTGCATGTTCGCAAGGGATTCGAGGTTTTCCAGAATACCGTCGGCGAAGCCGTCCAGGGTCGGTTGCTCGAAAAGTGCGGTGGAGGCCTGCAGGACCTTCATCAGTCCGCGCCGGCTCTGTTCCATCGCCAGAAATTGCTGATAGGAACGCAAGCCGGCATAGGCCAGCGAGAAAAGTTTCTGCGCGCTCAGCTCGGTCTTTTCCTTGTAATCGCTGATATCGTAGTCGGTGATCACGCTCTGTTCCGGAGCATGGCCGGGCTGGCCGGTGCGGACGACGAGGCGGATCAGCTTGTTGCCCATGTCCTCGCGGATATAGCGGATAAGGTCGAGACCGGCATTGGGTGTCTCCATGACCACGTCGATCAGCGCAAGCCCGACGTCCGGATGCTCGGATAAGAGTCTCTTCGCTTCCGCCGCGGAATATGCCGACAGCAGATTGAGCGGACGCCCCTCGACCTCGACATCGCGCAGCACAAGCGACGTGGTCGCTGCGACGTCATGGTCGTCATCGACGATGAGAACTTTCCAAGGCTCCGCGCAACTGGCAGACACAGTTGTATCGTCAACGATGAAGTCGAGAATATTCAGATCTTCTTCAGACATCTCGATACCAAGCACCGCCCGCCCCAAAAAAACACGATACGGGCTTCCCCTCAATGTTCCGCCACCCGAATGCGCCGCTCGGGAAAGCGTTGCCTGCAGAAATACATGCTAAAACTGAACTAACGATTAACGAGCCACGCGATCGGTTGCAGCACAAATACCCGCCCAAGCGTCCTTCAGCCGCACCTCGACATTGCGCGCATAGCGCTGGCCATCGCAGAGCGGGGATGCGGCAACTGCGTTACGGAGAGAGAGGCGGATCTGCCCCAGGCGGTGGTGATCCGAGGCAAGGGCCTTCGACAGCCCCACGAAATCCTCCCGGCTGCGGGCGGCCCAGCTCGAAAATCCGGCGTTGCTCAAATGACTGAGCGAATGTCGGCCGGCGAAATGGTCCTGCGTGGCGAGCGTCACGACCGGAACCCCCATCCAGAGCGCCTCGCAGGTCGTCAGGCCGCCGGAATAAGGCAGCGTGTCGAGAGCGATATCAATTTCGCCGTAGCCACCGAGAAATTCCTCGTGGAACCGGTTGGTTTCGAAAGAAACCAGCTCGGGCGAGATGCCCCGCGCTGCGAGAAACCCCCGAATTCCGGCTTGAATGCCCGGATCGTCGAAGCCGCGGTAGGACAACAGCAGCCGGGCAGCCGGAACCGCCTCAAGCACGTCGCACCAGAGCGCCAGCGTTTCATCCGTCAGTTTCGCCGGGTTATTGAAGCTTCCGAAGGTCACAAACCCGTTCGTCAGGACCGGCGCGGGAGCAACGCGCGGTGCGGTGGGCGGGGGAAAGAAGCAGATATAGTCGTCAGGCAGAACCAGCCATTTCTCGGAGTAGAACTGCTCGGTTCCCGGCGCGGTCTGAAACCGGTCCGTGACGAGGTAATCCATCGTCGTCAATCCGGTCGTCCCGACATACCCCATCCAGGTCATCTGCAAAGGGGCCGCTCTCCGGGCGAACAGCCGCATCCGGTTCCCGGCAGAATGTCCCGCCAGATCGAAGAGGATATCGACTCGGTCATCCATGATCCGCTGCCGCAGCTCGGAATCCGGAACCCGGCTCGTGTCGTGCCAGGCCTCGGCATGGCGGCGCAATTCTTCGGTGAAAAGATCTTCCTTAGCGAGATCCGAATATATGGAAATGCGGAACCCCGTGCGGTCGAGATACCTGAGTATCGGCATCATGAAAAACCCGACGGGATGGCGCTTCAGATCGGGGGAGAGGAACCCGAGATGGAGTTGGCGATCTGGACGGAGATCGACGTCGTAAGACAGCGGTTCTTCCGCCGGTGCGCACCGTTCGGCCCAGTCCCTATGCCGCCGATAGAGGGACTCCGCGCTGACGCCTGTTTCATAATTATGCCCCATGATCAGACCGGACTGAACATTTCCGGCATCGGGGAAAACCGTTGCCGCCCGTCTGAGACAAAGCTCGGCCGCTGCGTGTTGGCGAGATTGGCGATGTCCGTTGGCGAGCCCTATGAACATGTCCAGATCCGCGTCCCCGGCGACCATCGCACTCCGTGCGGCCTCGATCGCCTCGCCAAGAGCGCCCTGCTCGACAAGAAACTTGGTGTAGTTGACGAGTGTCGAGACCTGGACCGGATTGATGCAGCGGGCCCGCCTGTAACCGGCGCGGATCTCGGCGCTGCTGGAGGTATGGATCTCCGCCGCCAGAACGAGGCTATTGCCAACGGCGATAGGGTGACCCGGGTGGAGCAGGATCGCCCGGCGGAAACCGAGACCGGCCTCCTCCTTGCGGTCCACCCCGTGCAAGATGTTCGAAAGCGACAGCCAGGCTTCGGCATTCCGATGATCGAGGGTCAAAGCCCATCGCAGAATATTCATAAGCTCCGGAGCGGTCTGCGCGTCCCCGTCGGCGCCCGCAAGCCTGGTATACGCCGCTGCATCCGCCGGCGCGAGGACAAGGCTTCTCTTCAGGGAGCGCGTTGCCGCCCCACCAGCCTGTTCAGCGAGTTCGACAAGACCTATCCCTCTCCAGGCGGTCTCGTCGGACGGCTTCAGGATCGTGACTTTGGATAGCATGCGCAGGCCGGACTTGCGGTTTCCGGGCACAGTGAGTTCGGCCAGATGCCTCAACTGAGACGCGCTCCCAGGGTCGGCCAGAACGCATTTGCGCACAAGGGCACGCGCTTTCTCCGGATGACGGACACGGATCAGGTTGGCCCAGTCGCTCATTGCGGAGAGATTGCCGGGATCGAACTCGACGGCGGCAGCATAATTGTCTTCGGCCGCAACGATGTTCCCGAGCGAGGCCTCTGCGAAAGCGAGGAGCTGGCGGAACGAGCTCTTGTGCGGCTCCAGGGCGAGGGCCCGGCGTAGCAAGGCCCTGCCGGATGCGGCATCGCCGGACGTGGTCGCCGCATCACCGGCAAGAGAGAGCACGAGCGCGATCGGCGGGTGCACGGCGAGAACCGTACGGTAGAGGCGGAGTGCCTCGTCGAGCCGGCCCGACTGGTGCCGTGCGAAGGCGTCGTTTACTAGCGCCTGTAGATCCACTCGAGATTGTCCCTTCGTTCAGGCACGTTTTCACGCATCTAGCTTTTACCGTGCCGGGATGAAGATTGCAGAAGCTTTTTGCCTTGCGGGACCGCGACTTGTCAGATTGCCCCGCCGCGCGGCATGATCTGTTCGCCTGACCCGCCTTTCCCGATTGCAGCTCACACGGACCGTCTCCCCATGCCCGCCGCCCTGCTCGACGCCCTCGTTTCCCCGGCATCCATCGCGATCGTTGGCGCTTCGAATACGGAGACGAAACTCACGGCGCGGCCAATGCGGTTTCTGAAACGGCATGGCTTTGCGGGCCGGATCTATCCGGTCAATCCTGCACGCGACACGGTGCTCGGAGAGAAGGCCTGGCCGTCCGTCTCAGCCATCCCGGAACCGATTGATTTCGCCTATATTCTGCTCGATGCAGACCCCGCGATCGAGGCCCTGAAAGACTGCGCGACGGCCGGCGTCAAAATCGTTGCGATCCTCGCAGACGGTTTCGCCGAGGCCGGGGAAGAGGGCGAACGCCGGCAGCAGGAGGTGCGCCGCATCGCCGAAGATGCCGGGATGCTGCTGATAGGCCCCAACTCCATGGGAGTGGTGCATACGGCGTCGGGCTTTGCCGCGACCACCAATGCCGCTTTCGGCGCGGCGGAGATCGGACGCGGCCGGCTGGCGGTGATCTCCCAGAGCGGCAGCGTGATCGGCACCCTGCTCAGCCGGGGCGCGGCGCGCGATATCGCGTTCTCCACCTTCGTATCCGTCGGCAACGAGGCCGCGGCCGGGATCGGCGAGATCGGCGAGATCCTGGTCGACCATGACGGAATCGACGGCTTCCTGCTGTTCATGGAGACGATCCGGAACCGGGGGGCTCTGGCCGCATTCGCCGCGAAGGCGCATGCGGCGGGCAAGCCTGTGGTCGCCTACATGATCGGCAAGTCGGAAGAAGGCCAGGCGCTCTCCGTCTCCCATACCGGCGCGCTGACAGGGTCGGCGGAAGCGGTCGACGCCCTCCTCCGCAGCATCGGCATCCGCAAGGCGGAACAGCTCGAAACCCTGCTGGAGGCGCCGGGGGCGCTCGCCAAGGCCCGCCTGCAGCCGAACCGTCCGAAGACCGCGACCGTCATCGCCACGACAGGCGGAGGCGGGGCCATGGTGGTCGATCAGCTGAGCGCCCGCGGCGTCGAGATTGCGGGCGCCAGTACCGCCGCGAAAGCGCATTTCGCCGAAAAAGGCATTCCGAGCGGCCACGGCAAACTGGTCGACGTGACCCTGGCCGGCGCGCGCTACGAGGTGATGAAAGAAGCGGTCTCGACGCTGATCCGCGACCCTCAAACCGGCGTGTTGATCGTCGCCATCGGGTCCTCGGCCCAGTTCGACCCCGAACTGGCGGTGAAACCCATCGTCGACGCCGTGGCCGAGGCGCCGGAAGACGCAGCGCCCGTGCTCGCCTTTCCCCTGCCGCACGCCCCGGACAGCATGCGTCTGCTCGAGGCCGGCGGCGTGCCGACCTTCCGGACGGTCGAGAGCTGCGCCGAAACCGTGGCGATGCTCATGCAGGGTGCGGCACCGGCAACGGCTCCGGGGACAGGCCTGCCGCAAGATGCTTCGGATCTGATCGACAGGCTCGCGTCGGGCACGGCCGACGAAGTCACCTCGGCCGCTGCCTTCCAGACCCTTGGGCTGCGCGGGCCCGCGCAGCTCGTTCTGGCCCCCGACGCGCCGGTCCCGGATGACCTTCCCTTCGCCTATCCCGTCGTTGCGAAACTTGTCTCACCGGACCTGCCGCACAAGACGGAAGCCGGCGCGATCCGGGTCGGGATTGCGGACAAGTCGGAACTCGAGGCGGCAATTGCCGCGATGCGGGCGTCGGCGGAGCGCTTCCATCCCGGCTTCCGGCTGTCCAGCATCCTGGTTCAGGAGCTCGCAAAAGGCCTCGGCGAGGCGCTTATCGGTCTCTCCAGGGATCCGGTCGCCGGTCCGGTCGTCACCGTCGCCATGGGCGGCGTCATGACCGAGATCTACCGGGACAGCGCCGTGCGCCCGGCGCCGGTCAATCTCGAAGAGGCCCGCAAGATGCTTGACGACGTCAAGGGTTTCGAGCTTCTGCGGGGATTCCGCGGCCGTCCGAAAGGCGACCTCGAAGCTCTCGCCGAAGCCGTCAGCGCGCTCTCCCTACTCGCCGCAGACATGCGGATCGAAGAGGCTGAAGCGAACCCCGTGCTGGTCCTGGAGGACGGCAAAGGGGTCGTCATGCTGGACGCCTTGATCCGGACCTGACGGTATCCGCACCGGCGGCAGGGCAGATTTCGCCTCCACCCACATTCAGGGCGGGAGAAACCCGAAACCTTCAGGCAGCTTTTTCGGCGGCAACGGATAGGTCCAGAGACGTTGGCCGTCGGCAAGCGAGACCGCATGGATCGCCCGCTCTCGCACGGTTTGCCCCTCGGCGTCCATGCTCGGCTCGCTCTCTTCCAGCCAGAGCATCCGCTCCCCGAGAACGCGGAAAGAGACCGGCTCCGAAGACCGCTCCAGACTGCCGAGCTCCGTACCCTTCGAGACGGAATAGACATGCCAGCGGGCCGATTGCCCGGATGCGACCGCCAAATGACGCCCATCCAACGACAGTTCCGGGACGGTATCCGGGCCTGACGCGGCCGGCAGCGAGACCGCATCGCGATCCGCTTCGGGCGTCGGCTCGTCTCCCTTGAGCCTGCGTATCATCAGTCTCGGCGCCCCAGCCCCCTCGGCCAGAAACAGAGCCCGCCGTTCGGAGCGATCCCCCCAGGGGGCATTTTCATAAGCGCCACCGCGTCGATAGACGTTCGCGTTGGCGGTCCGTGTCAGCCGTGCGCCCGCCTCTTTCGCGCGATCCTCTTCTGCGAAGCCGTCCTCTGGAAACCGGGATATCTCCTCCAGTGTCTCCGCATCGAAAGTCAGGCATTCGGCCGACTGGTTGGACGCAATCTGCTGCTCCAGGAACGCCGGGGGCGGTGCCCCGCCTTCATAGACGTCCCTGCCGCGCCACCAGATGACGAAGCGCCCGTCCTCCATTGCCACCCGGATCCGGAAGCGGGTCTCGTCCTTTGCCTGCGCATCGACCCAGGCCGGCAGCGAAATCTCGTGAGACGCGACGACCGGAAGCGCTTTTGCACCGAGATCGATCTTCTTCAGAACGAAAGTGTGGGGCGTGCCCGGATCGGCCCAGCCGCCGTATAGAAAGCCCCCGTCGATCAGCAGGGCATGACTGAGCCCGACGATATGCGACAGCCGCTCGCCGGTTTGCAGATCGACGATATCGACGCTGCCGTCATCCCTTTCGAGAGCGCCGAGCTTTCCGTCCCGGTCGCACACGCCTGCGGGAATATGTTCGGGTTCAACCATCGGCTCAGAATTCGGTCACGATTTCCGCGCGGCCATTTTCCGGACTCCGGCAAAAGCGGCCAACGCGATCACGACGGTCAGCATACCCGAGAAGAGCACCAGCGTCCCGTGGAAGCCATAGACGGAAATGAGCACCCCGCCCAGCACCGGACCGAGCACCTTTCCGCCGTTCCGTATCGCTCCGAACACACCGAAGGCCGATCCCTGATCGTCGCTGCCGACCTGGTTGGAGAGCAGAGCCTGCGTCGCCGGCTGGATCAATCCGGACCCGATGCCGATCAACACGGCGGCCGCGAACAGAATTGCGCCCGCATCGGTCTGGCTCAGCAGGAACAGTGCTGCGCTGACCAGAGCAAGCCCGGTCATGATCGCCCGCATGTAGCCAATCCTGTCCCCGACGATGCCGGCAATCGGGCGGAAGGAAAGCGACACAAGTTCCTGCAGGCCGAAGAACAGCCCGACCATCGCGATGTCCATGCCCGCAGAGAGGGCATAGACCGGCAGGAACGCTTTCAAGGCATAGAAAGCGACAAAATAGAAGGTCTCGTATGCGGCAAGAAACCAGATCGCCGGCGAGCGTGCCACCGTCGACAGGGCCCGGCGGACATGCAGCCGGAACCGAGGGCGACGCTCCGGTTTCGCGCCCTTGTCGATCATCGCAAGCGGAATGAACGCGGCCAGGCTGATGAACCCGACGAGTGTGTAGATCGCCTGCGGAGAGAGAACCGACAGCAGGAACCCTCCGGCGACCGGGCCGATGACGTAACCGGCGCCGCGTCCGAGACTGAACCAGCCGAACCAGTTTGCCTTCCGGTACGGCGCCATGCTGCCGACGTAGGCCAGCGTCACGGGCCCGAAGATGGCGGTGGCGAAGCCGTGGAGAGAGCGGATCGCGAAAAGTTCGCTCGGCGAGGTCACGAACCAGTAGAGGACCGGGACGCCGCTGAAGATCGAAACGCCGACGACCATCCAGATCCAGCGCCCCCACCGGTCGGAGAGAAAGCCGAAAACCGGCTTCGTCGCCATACCGGTCATCACCGATACCGAGACGATGATGCCGAGAAAGACCTCATCGGCACCAAGCGCTGCCGCGAAGACCGGCAGCACCGGGGATTTGCCCATCTGGTACGCGGACCGCACCAGCGCGTCGGCACCGAGCAGGAGGAACAGGTTCTTCAGCATGAGGACACTCCAGCGCTCCGGTTAACCGCCATGCCTCGGCGCGGGGGCCGGCCGCGCATGCCGGCTCCCGCTCCGCTGGTCGGTATCGCTTTCGCTCAGACCGACGGGTCCGGGGTCGCGCTCAGGTCGACCGTGAAGACGCCGCGGCCGTGGGTCACGATGACCAGGGTCTCACCCATCCAGAACAAGTCGAAGATGGCACAATTGGTGGGTGCCGCATTTCCGGCCTCCCAGGTCGCACCGCTGTCGTCGCTGACCCAGAGACCGGAATCGGTTCCGATATAGAGCCAGTTGTTGTGCGCCGGATGCACCGCGATACTGTGTACCGGAACCCGGAAATTTTGCGGCGTGATGTTATTCCAGTTTGGCGTGTTTGCGCTCGAATAGCGCCAGACCGAGCTGCCGCCATATCCGCCGAAGGTCGCGTAGCGGATATCCGTGTTTGTCGGATCGACGCACACCGAGGTGCAATATGGCACACCGGACGGACCGTTTCTCGTCCAGGTCGGCGTGGCGTTCGTGGCATTCGTCGAATGCCAGACCTGCCCCCACTGGTACCCGACCATCACCACGTCCGACGAGGAGGGAGCGATCGCGATCGCGCTGATCCTCCCGGAAGCCGCGGAACTGGCCTTGATGTTCTCCCAGCTCGGACCGGTGGCCCCGGTGATCGCTGCCTTCGCGTCGTTCGTCCGCCACAGCGACGTCCCGCCGGCCAGAATACGCTGGGTCTGGTTCGGATCGACCTTGAAGGGAGAGATGAAGAGCGACGTGGCGCCGGACCCGGCATCGCTCAGCAGGTACGGAGCCGGCTTGCCCTGACCCCAGATATAGCTTCCGGAATTCGCCGTATCGGTCGAACGGAAAATCTGGAGGTAGACATATTCGCCGTAGAACGTCTTGTTGTCGTTCTGATCGGCGCCGCAGGCTCCCCCGTCGCCACCGAACAGGTTGTACCAGTTCTGCCCCGTCGCCGTCGTCGTCGTCAGCGTGCCGTTGTCCTGCGCGCCCGCCACGATCTGGCCCGAACCGTTGTTGCCCGCACCGTAGTAGAACTGGGTGACGGCGTACTCATTGTTGAGCTTGCTCCACCCGGTTGTGGTCGTTGGAGTCCCGGCCGTCAGGACATTGTCGGCCCGATAGATCCCGCCGTCATTGCCGAAATAAACCGCCTTGTTGTTGACGCCGTCGAAGCCGCGCGACGGCACTATGACGTGGTGGTCGGCATGGACGGATCCGCTGTTCCAGAGCCACCATGAACTGATCCGCGTCAGGGTGTCGCCGCCATCCGTCGATCGCCAGAGATCGATTCCGCCGACCATGACGAAATCCGGATCGTTCGGCACGCCGGCCCAGATCACGTTGTCGTACCAGCCTTGCCCGCCAAGATAATTGGCCGCAGCGCCACCGCTGGTATGGCTCGCACGCTTGGTGAAGGTCTGCCCGCCGTCGGTCGACTTCCAGATTTCGCCGCTGTTCTGGTTGACCGATGCGTAGACGATGTCCGGATTGGCCGTCGCATAGGCAAGTTCGACACGTCCCGCTCCCCAATTCGGGTTGGGTTGCGCGCGCGTCCAGGTGAGGCCGCCGTCGTCGGTATAGTAGGCGCGGCCGTTATTGGTTGCCGCGACCGCCTTCGACGGGTCCGTCGGATGCGCTTTTGCATCGGTCAGACTGGCGACCAGCTGCTTGGTCCAGGTCTGCCCCTGGTCCGAACTGCGCATCATTCCGGACAGCGTCGCCGCGAGTATGACATAGCCGCTGGGATCGTTCAGGATCGCAAGCCGGTTGACCCACTGGAAATCCGTCGTGAGCGTGCTCTGCAGCTGGAACCATCTGGTACCGCCGGGGCTGATGAAGATCCCCGCACCGCGCAGGGCGTCCGCATTGCCGAAACCTTCTCCGGTTCCGGCGAAGAGCGCGCCGTCCGGCGCAACAGCCATGCTGCAGACCGCCATATTGGCCATGCCGTCGCCAAGCGGGTGCCACGACTGACCATTGTCGACGCTCCTCCAGACCCCGCCCCCGACGCTGCCTGCATAGAGCAGGTCGGGCGTCGTCGGATGCGGTACGATCGAGCGCGTGCGGCCGCCGATATTGCCCGGCCCGGCCTCTTTCCAGACGGGTTTCGCAGCCTTGGCCATTGCGATCCCCTCTTCGGAGATGTCCGCCATCGCGGGCCCCGTCGGGATGCCGGCAACCATGCGCGGCTCCACGAGATTGCGAAGCTCCATTGCCTCGCTCTTCGCTTGCCAGATCTGTTTCGGTTCCGGCAGTCGGCCCTCGGCATCCCGGTAGCGCAATGCGAGGTAATCCTCGCGCGCCAGCGGCATATCCGGCAGCTCGAGCCGTTCGTTCAATCTGATAAGGGCCTCGGGCGGCACCTCCGGCAGCACCTCGTCATCGAGGGACCGCCGCCTCTTGATTTCCTGCAGCCGCTCGACGGCGATCCCAGTCGACTCGGCAACCTGATTTTCGACACGCGTGGCCATGACTCGTTCCTCCTTGGGATGGCTTTTCTGGCCGGGCGTTCAACAACCGCCTTCAGGGTGGAGGACCCGGCCCGGCCGGTCCGCATGAGCGGACCGGCCGCTCTGGAGCGTTACAGTGCTAAGCTGAGGTGGTTGAGGAAGTCCTGATGAAAGTCGGGATCGATCCTCGAAAGCGATGCCTTCACATCGCGATACGGACTCCGCCGGTGATCGGCCTGCATGCGCATGTCTCCGATCTGCACGCCGTTCGCAAAAAGCGTCGAGCCGCCGTCGGCCTCCGGGTCGTCGATCTCGAGATTGTAGAAAAGCCCGTCGTAGAAGATCTCTTCGATCGAGACGATCTTCTCGGTTCCCTTTTCCGTCAGGACCTCGCCGCCGGTGACCAGATCCTGCGCCCGCAGCGGACCGAACGGCGTCAGCACGAGGTGACCGAAGCTCATGGTCAGTTCCCGGCCCGCACTCGTCTTCAGGCGAAACGCCTCGCCCCGGTGTGGCGCAACCGCGTTGGCGAGGACCGGCAGCGCTCGGCCGTCCGCACCGACCCGCACCTTGCGTCCGACCGAGATGTCTTCGATCTTCGCGGTCGTACCATCGTCCAGGGTCACAAGCGTGCCTGGCGCGACGCAATGATACACGAACCAGATCGGCTTGATGTAAGCGGTGCCGATTGTCTCCGGCGGCGTCTGGTCGGTACTGACGACAGCGGCGAAGCCGAGGGTGCCGTCGGCGAGCGTGGCCGGAAACTGGGCGGTCAGGAAGACGTTGCTCTCGGTCTGCCAGTTCAAGGCGCCGAAGACGATCGGATTGGTAGTAGCGGCTTCGTTCGTCGCCGGCAGGCGCCAGCTCAGCGTCTGACCGCTCACCGAGAAGCCATTGACGGCGTTGGTCAGGCCTTGCCCCATGAGCTTCTTGTAGCCGCCGTCGGTGCGCGTCAGCGTGAATTCCGGAAAGAAGTTCGTCCCGACCGTAAGCGGTGTGTCGACGTTCTGCGGAAAATTGACGTTCCCGACAAACGGGACGGCGTAGGTTGTGTCGTTGGTCCCCTGCCAGAACCAGTAATCGACATCGGCCTTGTTCTGACCGATCGGGCCGCGGCCGAGACCGATCTTGATGGCCGAGTTCCCGACATGCGCGGCTGTCTGCTTGGGCTGATCGACGGTGGGTTTCTCGAAACCGCCCAGCGCGTTCACGGTCGTCTGGTAGCTCTTGTGCTGCAGCGGCGCGCCGGGAACCACCTGATAGGAGTAGATGATATTGACCTTCACATCGTTCTGCATCGGCTGCGCGCCGGTTGCGTTGGTCATCAACGGCACCGTCGTCGCGCCGTCAAAACCCGCATTCTGCCCGCTGGCCAGAACCTTGTTGTTTTCTGTCGGGGCGATCACCTGAATTACGCTGTAGGCGGACGAAACACCGCCGACGAAGGTGACAAACCCCGTCGATGTAGCGTATCCGCCGCTTGACGTCTTTCCGACGCCGCCATCGACCGCACCGCTTTCCCAGCCGTCATCGTCCAGCGCTTTCATCGTCGCGGTCGGTGCAGTGGCCTTCTTCTCCGCAGCCGCGAGTTCCTTCGGGTCGAGTTCGTGCTGCTCCTGCAATTTCCTGTGAAGTCCGGGTGCTCGTTCCGGCCCGAGGCCCGCCCGGGCGTAGCTGTCCTGCAGGAACTCAAGGACCGCCCCATCCGTCACATCGAGCGCGACCTGCTCGCGTTCGGGACTCTTTGCTAGGACTCTGTCTATTGCGCTCGCCATGCTTTCCTCCCTGGATCCGTCCCGCGGACGGGATGTCCGCTCGTACTGCAATTAATACAATTATTCATTGCATACATGACGACACACATACAGCCGGTGAACTTGCATTTTTTTGAAAACAGGAATGAAGCAGAGAAAGAGGGAAAGGCCGGAACTCAATCGTATGACATTAATATTTAATGGGTTTTGAATTTTTAGTTTACTTTCAATTGCATACAAAATTACGACAGTAAATCCGCGCTTCGGATGACGTCAACCGACAAACTCTGTGACTACAGTCGCATGCGGCTTCACCTATTTTTTAAAAATAACAATTATTGATTGTTCGAAAAGATTACGATCCGACCTGCCTGCGCGAGCCGGTTGCGGGGGCAATCAAGATCCGGATTGCAGACAGGACCGAACTCGCGGCACCGATGAGCTGTGAGGTAATCCGCGCACGCGGCCGCTTGGTGTCATCAGCAAAACCTTGATGCGGTTCGCCGTCGATTGGTAATTACCCCGGTCGTCTCGGCCTGCTACCGAACGGACTTGCATTGACCCTAAACCAGCCCTGACAATCCTCATCGCGCACGAGCGCATATCCCAATCTAATGCGGCCGGGGAAGACATCCGCGGCTCCGGAGAGATGAACCACATTGCGCCGTTTCTTGTGTCCCAGCTGCGGAAATGAAGTTCATTTCAGCAATAGCCAATGCGTATGGTGTTCGTCCCTGCTGGGGTATCTGCCGCCGGAAGACCGCATTCTGGCACTACCTCTCGACAACGATGGAGCCGCCGGCGCCAGGCCCTGCGCAAACCGCGACCTGATCGGCTGCAACTGGCTTTCCGAGAGTGACGATCACGAGCTCTGCCTCAGCTGCCGCCATACAACACTGATACCGGATCTTTCCGTCGAGATGAACGTCTCCCGTTGGTCCCGGCTGGAACGTTCCAAGCGGCGTCTGTTCTACGCGATGATCAAGTTCAAACTGCCGATGGAGAGCGGACCGGAAGGATCATCCGGATCTCTGCACTTCGCGTTCCTCAACGACGAGATCGGCCCCGACGGCACGGCCGAGCGGATCATGACCGGGCATGCGAACGGCCGCATCACGATCAATATCGCCGAGGCGGACGATATCGTCCGCGAGCAAACCCGGGCCGAGATGGACGAGCCCTACAGGACAGTGCTCGGCCATTTCCGGCATGAGCTCGGGCATTATTACTGGACCAAGCTGATCGGGGAGAAACCCGCGACCGAGGCGTTCCGCGCCTGTTTCGGGGACGAGAGCAACGACTATGCGGAAGCACTAAAGGCCCATTACGTCAACGGTCCGATGCCGGGATGGCAGATCTCCTATGTGAGCGCCTACGCAGCGGCCCATCCATGGGAGGATTTCGCCGAGACCTGGGCGCATTACTTCCACATGGTCGACGGACTGGAAACGGCTTACGCCTACGGGATCAACCCGCAGCCGCTCCGTGCAGACGAGCCGCCACTGGTCCAGCTCGAGGATCCCTTTCATGTCGCGGAGGTCCAGGAACTGATCGATCACTGGGTTCCGCTCACCGTGGCAATGAACGCGATGAACCGCTCGCTCGGCAACCAGGACTATTATCCATTCGTGCTGACGCCGGCGATTCTCGAGAAGCTGAAATTCGTCCATGAGCTGATCTCGGCGAACAGGGCCACGCCCGCCGCCTGAAAACCCTGTGAAATTGGGCGGCGCCTCACGGGCCTGGCGGACGTCGCAGGTCGAGCGTGAACGGAAATTCCGGATGCGGCCTGTCCACCTGCGGCTCGTAGTGCCCCGGGCTGTGGCTGTGCGCCTCGAATCGCGCCAGCCGCCGCGCCTCGGCTTCGTGACCGTTCACGGGGAAGGTCTCGTAGTTCCGCCCACCGGGATGGGCCACATGGTACTTGCAGCCCCCGAGCGCCCGCCCCGTCCAGGTGTCGTAGATGTCGAAGACCAGCGGCGCGTCGACCGGCAGCACCGGATGCATCGCACTCGCCGGCTGCCAGGCCTTGTAGCGCACGCCTCCCACACCGACACCGTTCTCCGCCGTCTTCTGTAAAGGCACCGCGCGGCCGTTGCAGACCACCCGGTAGCGTGAGGCATCGGCAGCGGTGAGCTTGACCTGCAGCCGCTCGGTGGAGCTGTCTGTATAGCGCACGGTGCCGCCGATCGCCCCGGTTTCGCCCAGCACCAGCCACGGCTCCAGCGCCTGCCGGATTTCCAGGTCCACGCCCTCGTAACTGACCTCGCCGCAGAACGGGAAGCGGAACTCGGCCTGGGCCTCGTACCATTCGGACCGGAGCGGGAAGCCGTGGTCCGCCAGGTCGCCGAGGACCTCGCCAAAATCCTCCCAGACGAAATGCGGCAGCATGAAGCGGTCATGCAAGGTCGTGCCCCAGCGGACCGGATTGCCCTCGAGCGGGACCGCCCATAGCCGGGCGATGATGGCGCGGATCAAGAGCTGCTGCGCCAGGCTCATGCGCGGGTTCGGCGGCATCTCGAAACCGCGGAACTCGATTAGACCGAGGCGCCCGGTCGGACCGTCGGGCGAATACATCTTGTCGATGCAGATTTCGGCCCGGTGCGTATTGCCGGTCACGTCCGTCAGAATGTTGCGTAGCAGCCGGTCGGTGAGCCAGGGCACCACCCGCTCCGCCTCCTCCGCCTTCGGGATCTGCGCAAGGGCGATCTCGAGCTCGTAGAGGCTGTCATGACGCGCCTCGTCGACCCGCGGTGCCTGGCTGGTCGGGCCGATGAAGAGGCCGGAGAAGAGATAGGACAGGCTCGGATGACGCTGCCAGTAGAGGATGATGCTCTTCAGCAGATCGGGGCGGCGGATGAAGGGGCTATCGAGCGGCGTCGCCCCGCCGACGACCACGTGGTTGCCGCCACCGGTGCCGGTATGCCTGCCGTCGATCATGAACTTGTCGGCGCCGAGCCGGGTCTGCCGCGCGGCCTCGTAAACAGCCTCGGTGATCGCGACGCACTCGTCCCAGCTTGACGCGGGATGGATGTTCACCTCGATCACGCCCGGATCGGGAGCGACGCGGATCACGTTGAGGCGCGGATCGTGCGGCGGGGCATAGCCTTCGATATGCACCGCAACCCCCAGCGATTTCGCGGCCTTCTCCGCCGCGGCGATCAACTCGAGATAATCTTCGAGTTCCTCCACCGGCGGCATGAAGATACAGAGCCTGCCATCGCGCAGCTCGATCGAAAGCGCCGTACGCACGGCGCCCGACAAATCGCCAACCTCCTGCTCGACACGTTCCTGCACCGGTTCGGCAGCGACGAAAGACGCCCGCATCTGCTCGCGCTCCGCCGGATCGGGCAAAGGCCCCCGCGGCATGGAGGGATCCATCGGATAGACATAGGGATAATCCGCCGCCGGCACGTGCGGCAGGGTGCCGAGCGGCAGACGGTAGCCGACCGGACTGTCGCCCGGCACAAGGTAAATCGTGCCGCGCCGTGTCTTCCATTTCTCCGAGCGCCATTTCGTGCCGGTCGCCTTCGACTGCCAGCGCTGGACAGGCAGGACATAGCCGGACGGCTTTGTCAGCCCGCGGGAGAATACCCGGGCAATGCGGTTGCGTTCCTCGGGATCCTCCAGCTTGGAATCCTGCGGCGTGACGTTCTCCGGAAGATTGCCTTCCTTCACGACCCAGAGCGCCGGATCCTCGTAAGCCGGCACCACGAACTCCTCCGCCACGCCGAGCTCTTCGGCGATCCCCTGCAGCAGGGCCTCCGCCTGCTCCGGCTTCGCGCCGGTCTCTGTGCCTTCCTCGGCAATCAATCCCGCGTCCGACCAGACCGGCTTGCCGTCGCGCCGCCAGTAGAGCGAGAAGGTCCAGCGTGGAAGGGTCTCTCCGGGATACCATTTGCCCTGGCCGTAATGCAGGAACCCGTTTGGCGCGAACTCGTCGCGCAGGCGGCGGATCAGACTGTCGGCCAGCGCGCGCTTGGTCGGACCGACGGCCGAGGTGTTCCACTCGTCGGACTCGAAATCGTCGATCGACACGAAGGTCGGCTCGCCGCCCATGGTCAAACGCACGTCGCCCGCCTTGAGCGCGGCATCGACCGATTTGCCAAGCGCGTCAAGTGCCGCCCAGGACTCGTCCGAGAACGGCTTGGTGATCCGCGGGTGCTCCGCCACCCGGCTGACCTGCATGTCGAAGGCGAAATCGACATTGGCCGCGCTCGCCATGCCGGTGATCGGCGCGGCGTTGCGGTAATGCGGGGTGGCGGCCAGCGGGATATGGCTCTCACCGGTCAGAAGCCCCGACGTCGGATCGAGGCCGATCCATCCGGCGCCGGGGATATAGGCCTCGGCCCAGGCATGCAGGTCGGTGAAGTCCTTGTCCGTCCCGGCGGGCCCGTCGAGCGAGACCAGGTCGGGCTTGAGCTGGATCAGGTAGCCGGAGACGAAGCGCGCCGCAAAGCCGAGGTTGCGCAGGATCTGCACCAGAAGCCAGCTGGTATCCCGGCAGGACCCCTTGCAGACGCCCAGCGTCTCTTCGGGCGTCTGCACCCCCGGCTCCATCCGGATCACGTAGTCGATTTCCTGAGACAGCCGGGTGTTCAGCCCAACCGCCAGGTCGACGGTGCCTGTCTCATTCCGGTCTATCGTATCGAGGAACGTCTGCAGGAGCGGTCCGACCGGCTCCGGCGTCCGGTAGATGACCAGATCCGGCTCGATATCCTCACCATAGGCGAAGGGCCATTTTTCGGCAGTTTCCTCGACGAAGAAGTCGAAGGGATTGTAGACGGTCATGTCGGCGGTCAGGTCGACCTCGATCTTCAGCTCGGTGACCGGTTCGGGAAAAACGAAGCGGGCAAGCCAGTTGCCGTAGGGATCCTGCTGGTGGTTCACGAAATGACCGGACGGACTGACCTTCAGCGCGTGCGAGATCACCCGCGTCCGGCTGTGTGGGGCGGGCCGAAGCCGAATGATCTGCGGACCGAGCACCACCGGACGGTCGTATTTGTAGTGTGTCAGATGATAAATGGCGGCTTTGATCGACATATTTTCCCTCAGGCACACTCACGACGATGGACGGAACCGGCCCGGTCTTGTTCCTCCGAAGCGGCCGTCCCACCATCTTACCGACCGGTATTCCCGGCACCAGTGCGCCCGGGCCTGTCGAGCCGATTTTTTCCCAACCATATGCATGGTTGCGAAAATCGTAATGTCTTTGACAGGCAAAGCGAGGGATTTCGACGCGGGATAGCGTTTGCCGCTGAATCTGGGCGAAGCCGCACGATAGGGAGAAGCTCGGTTACCGACCGCCGCCGGATCCGAACCGCGCCACAACCGATCGAAAGCGATTATTGCCGACAGGTTTGCGGTTGACTGAAGAAGTTCCGGGACCAGCCTAAGCTGTTTCTCCCATCGCCGGCGGATGGCCGAGATCGCCCGGAAGCGGTTCCGGCGGTGCGTCGGCCGCGGATGCATCTTCCGCTTCGTCCTCGTCTTCACCCGACCCCAGGGACAAGGGCTCAAGGTCGTTGCGCATCCACCAGTACCAGAAACCTTGTTCGCGCATCCATTTCTCGAGGCGAGTGAGGTCGGTCCACTCCCTCGGAAGGCCGCGCGCGCTGTAAACCCGGGCTAGTTGGGTGTCGACATAGACCAGAACGCCCCAGGCGAACGGGTGCTTGGACTGATCGCCGAAGCCACCGCCCTGTTGCTGGCGATAGGCACGGTAAACGACGGCATATTCGCCGAGGCGACCTTCTGCCCGCAGGACGGGGATATCCGCCTGGGTGATCGTGGTCGTTACACCGAGAGCGACATCTTGAAGCATAGTGTTGACTTTCGATTTATCCGGCCACATCATTCGCCATGTTGTACATCATGATAAATGGTGTCGAGGATTGATGCCACGCATTTTTTCACCGAGATCAATTGCGGCAGAGCGTACGGCGCCCGGCGGCGCCGACAAATCAATCCCCCCTCTCGAAACAGGATCAGACTCATGACCAGGAAAGTTGCCCCGATCCCCAAAGGCTACCGGACCGTTACGCCCCAGCTCGTCGTGCGCAACGCGCAAGCCGCGCTCGCCTACTACGAAGACGTCCTCGGCGCGATCGTGCTGTCCCGCACCGTCGCCGAGGATACCGGCCTCGTGCTGCAGGCCGAACTGAAGATCGGCACTTCCGTCATCCGGGTGATGGACGAAATGCCTGCCTTCGGCATCTTCTCCCCGCTCGGCTTCGGCGGCACCGCCGTCGGCATGCATCTCTATCTCGCCGATGCGGACGAGATCTGGCAGCGGGCGGTCGCCGCTGGCTCCGGGATTCTCGTCCCGTTGGCCGATATGCCCTGGGGCGAGCGTTATGGTAAGCTCATCGATCCGTTCGGCCACGTGTGGAGCGTGTCGCGCCGGATCGCGCAGATTCCGGCCTCCGGTTCCGTGGAGAAGACTTCGCAGACGACCGGTTTTTCCGTCCACGAACCGCGCGCCGACAACGTCGATCAGACGTTCGAGCAGGTGATGACCCAGCAGCCTCAGGCCCTCGGGGCGGATACGCAGGCCGCCTGATCCAAAAAAGCATCCGGCATGCGCGGAGTGCGCACCGCCGGACATCGAAAATTACCGAGTTTCTTCATCCAGGAGAACGACCATGACCAGCAACAAGTCTCTCAACGATCGCCGGATCGCCGCAACACCGCGTGGCGTCGGCGTCGGGACGGCGATTTATGCCGACCGTGCCGAAAACGCCGAAATCTGGGACGTTGAAGGTCGACGCTTCATCGATTTTGCGGGTGGCATCGCCGTGCTCAACACGGGCCACCGCAACCCCATCGTCATGGAGCGGGTAAACGAGCAGCTCGCCCGCTTTACGCACACTTGCTACCAGGTCGTTCCCTACACCGCCTATGTCGAGTTGGCGGAGCGTCTCAACGAACTCGCTCCCGGCAAAAGCCCGAAGAAGACGCTCTTCGTGACGACCGGTGCGGAAGCCGTGGAGAACGCGGTCAAGATCGCCCGCGCCCATACCGGACGCCCGGGCGTGATCGCCTTCAGCGGCGGCTTTCACGGCCGGACCCACATGACCATGGGCCTGACCGGCAAGGTCGTTCCCTACAAGAAGGGGTTCGGTCCCTTCCCGGGCGAGATCTATCACCTGCCGTTCCCGATGCCGCCGCACGGCGTCACCGTCGAGGACACCTTCGATGCGATGGACCGCCTCTTCAAGGCGGACATCGATCCGTCGCGCGTCGCGGCCATCATTATCGAGCCGGTGCAGGGCGAAGGCGGCTTCTACATCGCGCCGAAGGAACTGATCCAGCGGTTGCGCGAGGTGTGCGACGCCCATGGCATCGTCCTGATCGCCGACGAGATCCAGACCGGGTTCGGGCGGACCGGCAAGCTCTTCGCGATCGAGCATTCCGGCGTCGAGCCTGACCTGATCACCACCGCGAAGAGCCTCGCCGGCGGCTTCCCGCTCGCGGGCGTGATCGGCAAGGCCGAAATCATGGATGCGCCGGAGCCCGGCGGTCTCGGCGGCACTTACGGCGGCAGCCCGGTCGGCTGCGCCGCGGCGCTCGGCGTTCTCGAGGCCATCGAAAAAGGCAAATTGCTGGAACGCAGCACCGAGATCGGCAAGCGCATCACCGGGCGGATCAATCGCATTGCCGAGCGCAATGACGTGCTCCCGATCGGAGATATCCGCAATCTCGGCGGGATGATCGCGTTCGAGCTGGTGAAATCGCGGGGTGGCAACGAGCCGGACGCGGATGCCGCGAAGGCGCTCTGCGCCCGTGCGCTCGACAACGGACTCGTTCTGCTGTCCTGCGGAGTCTACGGCAACACGATCCGCATTCTGGTTCCGCTAACCGCGGAAGACAGGCTGATCGACGAGGGTATGGACATGATCGAGAAGTCCCTCACCGAGCTGTCGGCGGGTCGTGCCGCCGCCGAATAGCGGCGGTCCGGCTTTCCGACGGCATGGACTATGGTGAGGAGAATCCGTTGCCATGAAACCACTGCTGGTAAATGCTCGATTTTAATTAAAAGCCGGAGCTTGGACATATGACACCGTTCGCCATCGCCGGCGTCCAGATGCATGTTGCCGCGACACATGAAAACGTGTCTGCGATGACTCACAAGGTCGACCTCGCGATGGCGCGGTTCCCTTGGGTGCAGATGCTGCTGTTCAGCGAGCTTGCGCCGTACGGGCCGCTGCCCTCGAACCATCCGGCCGACCTGGATGCCGTGCTCTGGTCCTTCCAGGAAAAGGCGCGGGAACACAATATCTGGATCATTCCAGGGTCGCTCTTCGTCCATGACGGAGAACGGCTTTACAATGAATCCGTTGTGATCAACCCGCACGGGGAAATCGTCGGACGGTACCGGAAGATGTTCCCCTTCGCGCCCTATGAGCACGGCGTGACCGGCGGCGACCAGTTCCTGGTCTTCGACGTTCCGGACGTCGGTCGCTTCGGCCTGTCGATCTGCTACGATATCTGGTTCCCGGAAACCACCCGGCAGCTGGCCTCCATGGGGGCGGAGGTCCTGCTGCACCCGGTGCTGACCGGGACCATCGACCGCGATATCGAGCTGTCCATCGCACGCTCCACCGCCGCGATGTTCCAATGTTATGTATTTGATATCAATGGACTTGGAGCCGGTGGAACCGGACGGTCCTGCGTCGTGGGGCCGTCGGGAAACGTGATCTACCAGGCCGCAGGCCAGGAAGAGATCATACCGATCGAGGTCGATCTCGACATGGTCAGACGGCAGCGCGCGACGGGATTGCGCGGTCTCGGACAGACCCTGAAAAGTTTCCGCGACCGGAACAGCAATTTCCCGGTCTATACCGACCATTTCGACAATCGTTACCTCAATAGTCTCGGTCCGCTGTCGATGCCGGCGCAGGGGACCCGGGACGGCATCGGCGTGCCCGCGCCATCCAGTTTCTTTGAGGCACCGGGTCAGGAGAATGAATACCCACCGGCCAACGAATTAAAAACTCTAACAAAGTAAGGGGCGGCACAGATCGTGTCCGATAGCACATGGCAAAAGCGAAGGCGGTCACAGCAAAACACTCACTTAGCCAGTACTACAACGCTTCCTCGTTCCGAGCGGACACCTGGAACAAACTGAAGAATCTCTGCCAGCGGCTCGCCGAAGGCCGCGGACGCGAAAAAGATGTCGAGCAGGTCGGGGAACTGCTCCACCTGCTGGCCCCGATGGAAGAGTATTTCGCCTTCCCGGGGCGCCATGCCTTCAATCAGATCTCGGGCCTGCTCCAGGAGGAGGATTTCGAGACGCTGTTCGCTCTCGTCCGGCAGATTGTCGGCTCCCTGATGAGCGAGAGCTACCGGCGAAAGCACGTCAATCTCTCCGCCCAACTCGATCCCGCATCGGATGACGAGGAGGACGAGGAACCGGAAGAGCGGGCCCGCCGCCGGCCCTATTTCGAAGTCCTGATCGTCGACGACCTGAGCCCCGGGCAGCAGCGCCAACAGCGCCAGGATCTCATCGACCTGCGCCGTGACGAGGACAGCTTCACCTACGAGCCGGTCTTCGTGCACAGCTTCGAGGACGCACTGATCGCCATCCTGTTCAACCAGGCGATCCAGTCGGTCGTGATCCGCTTCGGCTTCCGCCTGCACTCCAACCACAACATGCCCGTCCTGCAGCGGATCCTGAACTCGGCGCAGATCGGCGATATCGACGATCTCGAACCGCAGGATTACGGCGTCGTCTTAGCCGACGTGATCCATAGCGTCCGACCGGAACTCGATCTCTTCCTGGTCACCGATCAGGCGGTCGAGGATATCGCCGGGCGGGTCGGCGAGGCCTGCCGCCGGGTGTTCTACAACCGCGAAGATTTCCTGGAGCTGCACACCAATATCCTGCGCGGCATCGACGCGCGCTACCAGACGCCCTTCTTTACTGCTCTGAAACACTACTCGCAGCAGCCGACCGGCGTGTTCCACGCGCTGCCGATTTCCCGCGGCAAATCGATCGTCAAGTCCCACTGGATCAAGGACATGGGCGAATTCTACGGCATGAACATCTTCATGGCGGAAACCTCCGCGACCTCGGGCGGCCTGGATTCTCTGCTTGAGCCGCATGGGCCAATCAAGAAGGCCCAGGAGCTGGCATCGAGAGCCTTCGGTTCACGCCAAACTTACTTCGCGACCAACGGGACCTCGACTTGCAACAAGATTGTCGTCCAGGCGCTCGTCCGCCCCGGCGACATCGTTCTGGTCGACCGCGACTGCCACAAGTCCCATCACTACGGAATGGTTCTGACCGGCGCAGAAGTGATCTATCTCGACTCCTATCCGCTGCACCAATACTCGATGTACGGCGCGGTTCCGCTCCGGGAAATCAAGAAGACCCTGCTGGAGCTTCGCGCGGCCGGCAAGCTGGACCGGGTGAAAATGCTGCTGCTGACGAACTGCACGTTCGACGGCATCATCTACAATGTCGAGCGCTTCATGGAGGAATGTCTGGCGATCAAGCCGGACCTCGTCTTCCTCTGGGACGAGGCCTGGTTCGGTTTTGCCCGCTTTGGGCCGACCTACCGGACACGCACCGGCATGCATGCCGCCGAGACGCTGCGCAAGAAATACCGCTCGGCCGAGTACCGCAAGCTATACGCGACCAAGCAGAAGCAGCTCTCGAAGCTCGATCCGGACGATATCGGCGCGCACCTGTCCAAACATCTCTACCCCGACCCGGACAAGGTCCGCATCAGGGTCTACACCACCCAATCCACGCACAAGACGCTGACCTCCCTGCGTCAGGGATCGATGATCCATGTGCATGACCAGGATTTCAGCTCCAAGGTCGAGGAGCCGTTCCACGAAGCCTACATGACCCATACCTCGACCTCGCCGAACTACCAGATCCTGGCGTCTCTCGATGTCGGCCGCCGGCAGGTGGAACTGGAAGGTTTCGAGCTGGTCCAGAAGCAGGTCGAGCTCGCCATGGTGCTGCGCCAGCGGATCCGGATGCATCCGCTGCTGAACAAGCATTTCAAGGTGCTGACGGTCGGCGACATGGTTCCGGCATCACACCGGCAATCCGGTATCGAGAGCTATTACGATCCGGAGCGTGGCTGGAACGAGATCTGGGATGCCTGGGCGGGCGACGAGTTCTGTCTCGACGCGACCAGGGTCACGCTCTTCGTCGGCGGCACCGGGCTCGACGGGGACAGTTTCAAGAACGAGATCCTGATGGACAAGTTCGGGATCCAGATCAACAAGACCTCCCGCAACACCGTGCTGTTCATGACGAATATCGGCACGACGCGGAGCTCGATCGCCTATCTGATCGAGGTCCTGGTCAAGATCGCCAACGATCTCGAAGAGCAGTACGAGGACATGAACGGTCCGGAGCGGAAGGCGCATGAGCGCAAGATCCATTCGCTGACCCACGACCTGCCGCCGCTACCGGATTTCTCGAAGTTCCACGACGCCTTCCGGCCTGACAGGGAGGGATCGACGCCGGAAGGCGACATGCGGTCCGCCTACTTCCTCGCTTATGCGGAGGAGGAGTGTGAGTATCTCGGACTGACCGACGGGACCCTGGATGCCGCCATGAAGGGGGGGCGCGAGGTCGTCTCCGCGACCTTCGTCATTCCCTACCCGCCGGGATTCCCGATCCTCGTCCCCGGACAGGTCCTCAGCGCCGAGATCATCGAGTTCCTGCGCAAGCTGGACGTCAAGGAAATCCACGGATACCGCCCGGATCTGGGCCTGCGCGTGTTTACCGAGGAGGCGCTGGAGAAACGTCTTTAGGCCAGCGAACGCGCCATAGCACAACAAAACCAAAATGCATGAACAGGGATGCAGGGAGCTAATCAAATGGCAACCAAAACGACGAGCAAGAAAACGGCGGTGAAGACCGCCGCCAAGAAGCCGGCGCGCGCGAAGGCGCCGAAGAAGCACCTCAAGAACATCTCCGAGGTCCGGCGCTATTTCCACCGGAACGACGATCCGATCTTCTTTATCAGCGCCACCAACTTCAACCTGCTCGGGATCGACGAGTGGTGTAAAAATTTCCGGTATATCAATTATATAGACTGCTATGATGGGCGGCATCCGAATACCTTCGTTCCCACCGAACAGCCGCATCCGGAATTCGAGTCCATCGAGGACATCAACGCCTACCTGCTCGAGCACAAGGAAGTCATCGATTTCATCAAATCGAAGGGCGGCAAGCCCAAGGCTGTGTTCCTGATGTTCGACGAGCGGGTCGAGAAGATCTGCAAGCAACTCGGCATCGAGGTCTGGTTCCCGAAAGCCAAGCTGCGCGAGAAAATCGACCACAAGATCGAGACGGTTCGGATCGGCAACAAGGCCGGCGTGCCGAGCGTGCCCAACGTGCTTTCCGAAGTGAAGAGCTGGGAACATCTGCAGGACGTCGCCAAGCCGATCGGCAAGGATCTCGTCCTGCAATCCGCTTTCGGCGATTCCGGCCACACCACCTTCTTCATCAAGACCGAGGCCGATTTCCGCCGCCATGAGCACGAGATCGTGGGCAAGGGCGAAATCAAGATCATGAAACGGATCACTTGCCGCGGCTCCGCGATCGAGGCCTGCGCGACCAAGAAGGGAACGATCGTCGGCCCGCTGATGACCGAACTGGTCGGCTTCAAGGAGCTGACGCCCTATCGCGGCGGTTGGTGCGGCAACGAGATCTTTGCCGGCGCCTTCGACCAGAAGATCCGTGACGCGGCCCGCAAATATACCTTCGATTTCGGCAACCAGCTGGTCAAGGAAGGCTATCGCGGCTATTTCGAGCTCGACTTCCTGATCGACCAGGATACCGGCGAGATCTATCTCGGCGAATGCAACCCGCGCGTCACCGGCGCGAGTTCGATGACCAACCACGCGGCCTTCGCGCATGCCGACGCGCCGCTCTTCCTCTTCCATCTGCTGGAATTCTCCGGCGTCGATTTCGATCTCGACGTCGAGGAATTGAACAATCGCTGGGCCGATCCGGACAATATCGACGGCTGGTGCCAGATGGTGATCAAGCATACCGACGACAATGTCGATATCATCACGCAGGCGCCGGAGAGCGGGATCTGGAGAATGCTCCCGGACGGAACCGTCGAATATAACAGGTTCGACTACCACCGGCGCGCCGTGGAGAGCGAAATGGAGGCATTCTTCCTCCGCATTCAGGGGGTTGGCGATTTCCGCTACGAAGGTGCCGATCTCGGTATCCTGATCACGCGAGGTCGGGCGATGGACAATAAGTTCCGTTTGACGAAACATTCCAAGGCCTGGATCGACGGTATCAAGAACCAGTACAAGGCACGGCCGCTTCCGAGTGCTCTTCCCGCGGCATCGGATGCGCCTGCATTCAAGATCCTCTAAGAGAGTTACGTTTGGTACCCGACCTGAAAGAAGCCGTGCTGACGTTCCAGGCCGTGGCCGAGCCCACGGCGGGAGAACGTTGGCGCGCGCTTTTCGACTATCATTGGCCGGCTTACAGGAACTGGTTCCTGTCGGAGGGGATCGAGGCGCGGCAGACATATCTCGCGAGCCTGCGAGCGCTGAGGCATTACATGCCGGAGATCGTGCCGACCTACGAGAGACTCGTCGAACTTGCCGGCGGCGGCGACCTGGCGGCCAGGTTTCTCAGTTACTATTGCCCGCCGGCCTACCTCTCGGGCTGCTCCCAGGCGGTCTGGCCGGGCGACGAGCCGTTGCTCGTGCGCAACTACGACTATCCGCCGACCCTGGCGGACGGGGTCATCCTGGACAGCTGCTGGAACGGACGCCACGTGCTTGGCATGACCGACGGCCTGTTCGGCCTGGTCGACGGGATGAACGAGGACGGTCTCGCGGTCTCGCTGACGTTCGGCGGGCGCACCATCGTCGGGGACGGCTTCGGCGTTCCGATCATCATTCGCTATTTGCTCGAGTTCTGCTCGACGGCTGCGGACGCGGCCGAGGCGCTCAAGCGGATCCCGTGTCACATGTCGTACAATGTCACGGTCCTCGACAAGCACGGAGAGCATCTGACCGCATATCTGTCGCCGGATAGAAGCGCCATGATCACGGATTCGCCCGTCGCGACCAATCACCAGAAGCAGGTCGAATGGCACCGGCACGCGCGCGCCACGGCAACCGTCGAGCGCGAGCGCTATCTTCTGCAGCGCCTGACATTGCATCAGGAGCCCGCGGAAAAATTCATCGGGGCTTTCCAGAGGCCGCCGCTCTACTCGACGGCCTATGATCTCGGCTTCGGCACGCTCTATACGGCGGCTTACTGGCCCGCCAAGGGCAAGGTGGAATACCGGTGGCCAGGCGTGACCTGGAGGCATCGGGTCGGCGCACCGGACGAAAGCGTCCGCCACATCCAGTATCCTATGGGTGCGGCGCGCGCGTGAAGGTGCAACAATCGGGAGAAAAGTAATACGCTGATATGCTTATATGGTCCAAAGCAGCCCGCGAATTCGCAAAGAGGCTGGCTCATGGAGACTTTTCACACAAAGAAAACAGGGAGACTGTTATGAAAAAACTTCTCACACTTTCCGCCGCCGCTGTCCTTGCCGGGCAGGTACTGGCGGCGGGGCCGTCCTCGGCGGCCGACGAAAAATTCATCACCATCGGCACTGGCGGCCAGACCGGCGTTTATTTCGTCGTCGGCCAGTCGATCTGCAAGCTGGTGAACCGCAATACCGCCACGCACGGCATCAAGTGCACCGCTCCGTCGACGGGCGGCTCGATCGCCAACATCAACGCGATCAAAGCCGGCAATCAGGACATGGGCGTTGCCCAGTCGGACTGGCAGTACCATGCCTATCACGGTACCTCGAAGTTCGCGGATGACGGCGCCTTCGAGGATCTGCGCGCGGTCTTCTCGGTTCATGGCGAGCCGTTCACCGTCGTCGCCCGGAAGGATTCCGGTGCCACCGCCTTTGCGGACCTGAAGGGCAAGCGGGTCAATGTCGGCAACCCGGGCTCCGGCCAGCGGGCGACCATGGGCGTCGTGCTGGATGCGCTGGGCTGGAAGGAAGACGTCTTCGCGCTCGCCTCCGAGCTGAAGTCCTCCGAACAGGCCGCCGCGCTCGGCGACAACAAGGTCGATGCGATCGTGTTCACCGCGGGCCATCCGAACGGCTCGATCCAGGAAGCGACCACGACCACGGATGCGGTCCTGATCCCGGTGACCGGTCCCGAAATCGACAAACTGGTGGCCGACAATCCCTACTATGCGAAAGCCACGGTTCCGGGCGGCATGTACAAGGGCAACGACTCCGACGTCGAGACCTTCGGCGTGAAGGCGACCTTCGTCTCCTCGGCCAAGGTTCCGGAAGATGTCGTCTACCAGGTCGTCAAGGCGGTGTTCGACAATTTCGACCGCTTCAAGAAGCTGCACCCGGCCTTCGCGAATCTGAAGGAAACCGACATGATCTCCGGCGGGCTTTCCGCGCCGCTGCATGATGGTGCTGCGAAGTACTACAAGGAGAAAGGCTGGCTGAAATAGCCG
This sequence comes from Nisaea sediminum, assembly GCF_014904705.1. Classification (NCBI taxonomy): domain Bacteria; kingdom Pseudomonadati; phylum Pseudomonadota; class Alphaproteobacteria; order Rhodospirillales; family Thalassobaculaceae; genus Nisaea; species Nisaea sediminum. The sequence continues at coordinate 37,639 of NZ_JACZCQ010000015.1, read as the reverse complement.
TCCGTGAACGACAGAGCGTTCCTCCACCCGGGCGGTGGAGGAACGCTCTTTCTCACACCTGGTTGAAAGAGAGTCGGGCGACCGACCGTATCGGTCACGGAGGCGAAGCATGAGCCAGACCAACAACGAAAACGGCACCCCGTCGGGTCAGGTCGACCTGGATGAACTCGTCGCATCCAGCGACACGGGAGGCCGAAATCCCGGCCCCAAGACATCGGCTGTGCTCTATTGCATTGCTCTCGCATGGTCCCTCTTTCAGCTCTGGTTCGCGTCCCCGCTGCCGTTCGCACTCCATTTCGGCGTGTTCAATGACACGGAAGCGCGCTCCATCCATCTCGCCTTCGCGATCCTGCTTGCATTTCTCGCCTATCCGGCTTTCGCACGCTCTCCGCGCGATCACATCCCGATCATAGATATCGTCTTTGCCCTGCTGGGGGCGGCTTCCGCGTCCTACCTCTTCGTCTTCTACCGGGACATCGCGGACCGGGTCGGCGCGCCGATCCAGCAGGACATCGTCGTCGCCATAGTCGGCGTCCTGCTGCTGCTTGAGGCGACGCGCCGCGCGCTCGGACCCGCGCTTGCGATCGTTGCCACGATCTTTCTCGTTTACACGTTCCTCGGCCCTTACATGCCGGGCATCATCGCGCATAAGGGCAACTCGCTTGCCGAAGTGGTCAACCACCACTGGATCACCACCGAGGGCGTGTTCGGTATCGCACTCGGCGTCTCGACGAGTTTCGTCTTTCTTTTCGTGCTGTTCGGCGCCCTTCTCGATACGGCCGGGGCCGGAAACTACTTCATCCAGGTCGCGTTTTCCCTGATGGGCCACCTGCGGGGCGGTCCGGCGAAGGCCGCCGTCGTCGCCTCGGCAATGACCGGCCTCATCTCGGGCTCCTCGATCGCAAACGTGGTGACGACGGGCACCTTCACGATCCCGCTCATGAAACGTGTCGGTTTCTCCGCCGAAAAGGCCGGAGCGGTCGAGGTCGCATCTTCGGTCAACGGGCAGATCATGCCGCCGGTCATGGGCGCGGCTGCCTTCCTTATGGTCGAGTATGTCGGCATCCCCTATTTCGATGTCGTCAAACACGCCTTCCTGCCGGCCGTGATCAGCTACATCGCGCTGGTCTATATCGTGCACCTGGAAGCCATGAAGCTCGGCATGGAAGGCCTTCCGCGCGCCGTCGAGCCGAAGCCCTGGCTGCAGCGCCTGATCGGTTTCGTCTTCGGCGTCGCGGTTATCTCCGGCCTCTCTCTCGCGGTCTATTACGGTCTCGGCTGGATGCGCCCGGTTCTCGGAGGTTTCGCCACGGTCGTGATCGTCGCGCTTATCGGTGTGGTCTATGTCCTGCTGGTCCGCTTTGCGGCGAAGTTCCCCGATCTGAAGATGGACGATCCGAACGAACCGGTGGTACGTCTCCCCGAGCCGGCGCCGACCATCAAGTCCGGGCTGCATTTCCTGCTGCCGGTCATCGTGCTCGTCTGGTGTCTCATGGTCGAGCAGCTGTCTCCGGGCCTTTCGGCATTCTGGGGCTCCGTGCTGATGATGTTCATCCTCGTGACGCAGCGCCCGCTCTATGCCTATTTCCGAGGCCAGGAAGACATCGCCGGGCAGGTTCGCCGCGGCTGGAAGGAACTGCTGGACGGACTTGTGACCGGTGCCCGCAACATGATCGGCATCGGTATCGCGACGGCAACGGCCGGCATCATCGTCGGCGTGGTCAGCCAGACCGGCGTGGGCTCGGCCCTTGCCGATGTCGTCGAGGTGCTCTCGGGCGGCAATCTGCTGGCAATCCTGTTCCTGACCGCGATCCTCTCGCTGATCCTGGGCATGGGCCTGCCGACGACGGCCAACTACATCGTCGTTTCGGCACTGCTCGCCCCGGTTATCGTGACCCTCGGGGAGCAGAGCGGGCTGATCGTGCCGCTGATCGCGGTGCATCTGTTTGTGTTCTATTTCGGCATCATGGCCGACGTGACCCCGCCGGTCGGCCTTGCCTCCTTCGCGGCAGCCGCCGTCTCCGGCGGCGATCCGATCAAGACCGGCTTCGTGGCGTTCTTCTATTCCCTCAGAACCGCGGCGCTGCCGTTCCTCTTCATCTTCAATACCGAACTGCTGCTGATCGGCGTCGACTTCATCCACGGCCTGTTCATCTTCGTCGTCGCGACCGTGGCGATGCTGCTCTTCGCCGCAGGAACGCAAGGCTGGTTCTTCGCCAGGAACAAGGCTTGGGAGACGGCGCTGCTGCTTCTTCTGGCCTTCACCTTCTTCCGGCCCGGTTTCTGGATGGACATGATCTCTCCGCCGACGGTCGACCGTCCGGTCACGGAGCTCGCTCAGGCCTTCGCGGAAACCCCGGAAGGCGAGAAGATGCGTCTGCGCATAAACGGCGTGGACGAGGTCGGAAATCCGCGAAGCTGGGTGGTGCTGCTGCCTGTCAGCGGGGCCGCGACCGGCGAGGAACGCATCGCGGATGCCGGGCTGACCCTGCGTCAGGACGGCGACAAGGTGCTGATCGACGACGTCGCTTTCGGCTCCGCCGCCAAAGAGATGGGGCTCGACTGGGATCAGGAGATCGCGGTTGTGCTCCAGCCTGTGGACCAACCGTCAAAGTACCTGATGTACATCCCCGCGCTCATCCTGCTGGGGGGTCTGGTGATGATCCAGCGTCGGCGGGCACAAACGGATACGAACGGCCGCATGGCCGAGAATCAAGCCTAGGAGAAGCCCGCAATGTATAAATCAGTCCTGCTCCCGGTCGATCTTGAGCACGACAGCTCCTGGCAGAAGGCCCTTCCGGTCGCCCTCGAGCTCGTCCAGAAGTTCGATGGGGTCCTGCATCTCGTGGCGGTCGTCCCGAATATCGGGATGCCGGCGCTCAGCATGTACCTGCCGGAGGATTTCGAGAAGAAGGCCCTGGAGCATGCCGCGGCACATCTTCACGAGTTCGCGATGCAGAATGTGCCGGAAAACATCCGGGGGAAGAGTCATGTCGCCCATGGCGTGATCCGGGAAGAGATCATCAAGGCGGCCGATACGCTCGACTGCGATCTGATCATCATGGCGCCCCATCGTCCTGAACTGACCGATGTCTTCATCAGTCCTGCGACGAGCTACGTGGTCACGCACACCAAGAGGTCCGTTCTCGTCGTGAGATAGCGGCGGCAGAGGGAGAGGGAGTCCGTGGACCTGGACAACCTCGTTACCACCTAACAACTGGCCGACTGGCTGGACAGAAGCGTCGACTGGATCGACGTCAACGTCCTCTCGGTCGGCAATTTCCTGCAGGCGGTGACGATCGTCACCGCCTTCGTCGCGGCCACTTTCTCGCTCCCCTTCTCGAGCGTCTGCTCGACCGCTCGGTCAAGCCGGGGGACGTGATCGCGATCTGAGACACCTTCGGTTGGATCAACACGCTCGGTGCGCGCTATGTCACGGTCATCACACGTGACGGGACCGAACACCTTATCCCGAACGAGGAGCTGATCTCCCAGCGGGTCGAGGACTGGTCCTTCTCAAATCAGCTGGTGCGGCAGAAGGTTCCGATCGGGATCGACTACGGGGCTGACGTGCACAAGCCGCGCGCGCTCATACGCCGGCAACCGCACTTTATTGATTTCTATGGGGAAAATGGTGCTGCCGGAGTGATTTGAACACTCGACCTCTCCCTTACCAAGGACGCAGAGCGCGGGGCTTAAGGTGTTGAGATTGTGCCAGATTTAGAACTCGCTGTAGCACTCTCCCCGGATTTTCCACGATTTCCGCACCCTTCCAGAGGGGCGGCGTGGGTAGTCTGTCGATCGCCTGAATGAGGTTTTCCTGCGGAACGTCGGTATAGACGCGGCTCATCTCGGTGGCGGCGTGCCCGAGGATCTGATCCTTGATATGGGCGTGCACGCCGGCGGCGACCAGGAAGGTGGAAACGCTGTGCCGGGCCGTATAGGGCGATATGTCCGTGATCCCCGTTTTCCGGCGCGCGTATTTCAGAGCGGACCCGAATTGTCCGCCCGCGTCCTCGAAATCCGGATAAGGCTCGATCCGGCCGGTGGCCTGATTGAACCGGTTGATGATGATTCCGTCGAACGTGTCGGTCAGCGCCTTCAGGATGGGCGCGATCATATGGGCGATCGGCACCCCGCGCGGCTCGCCCGTCTTCGACGCCGGTAGGGTGATCCAGCGGCCGTCATGGTTCACCTGGTGCCGCTCAAGCGTCATCAGCTCGATCGGCCGCATGCCGGTATAGAACAGGATGGTCATGTTCATTGCGTCGAGCGGCCACATGGCCGTGACGAACTCCGCCGCCCTCTGATAGGGGACCGGAAACGATCCCGTCCGCCGGCGCTCCGGCCGGTTGCGCGTTCCCTTCGCCTTGCGCGGCCGGCGCCAGTCGCGCTTCTCGCACCAGTCGTTTCCGGCGCAATGGTTCCAGACCGCAATGAAAGGGGTATAGGCCTGCCGGTTGAGCGTTTCCGGCGCGGCGGTGGGGTACAGCTCCCGGGCGGCCTTGTCGAGCGCCTTCTGGTCGATGTTGGTCATCAGCGTGTTGTGGAAGTACCCGATCAGGCCGCTCCACTTGCCGGTCTCTTCGTCCAGCCTGCCGAGGAACCGGGGGCTTCCACCTTCTTCGAGGTATGACAGCGCGCCCTGCATGAAGCTTACGGTGCTGCGCTTGCCGTGGACCGATTGCGTAAGGAGCTCGTTCTCCCTCTGGATCCTGATCTCTTCCGCGATTTCGGGTCGGTCAGTGCCTGTAGTTTCGAAGACGTTGAGGCCCCGGACGGTCCCGCGGAGGTAGAGGTTCCTTGACTTCCTGACTTTGACGACCTTGAGCGGCATCGCATTGCCTCCACGAGAGCTTCGATATCTTCCGGAAAGAACCGCTTGTTGCGGTCGGAATTCGGGTCCGGAAGGCAGTAGAACGGAAATTCAGTGATCAGCGTTTTGAACGAGTCCTTGCCGAGCCGGAGATGCCGGCGCGCCTCTTCCGCGGTCATGGGCTGAACAAGGGATTCCGTCATTGGCGCGCAAGCCATGCTTTGGTGGAAGGCCGCCGGAACGTCGGCTTGGCATCCGGTCTTTCGGTTCTATCGCATAAGACCGTTTCACCCGCTCGTTGTGCCGAGTAGAAGGGGCGATCAGGAGGGGCCACCTCAAGCATCGTCACTCCTATCGCGCTCACATTGAAGTCGGCATGCGAGAAACGGTCCGGACACGCTTCGTGCACCCAAACTTTCTCGCCAATCCATTCGTCCGGAACCTTCCACCATCCGCGCTGGAATAGTACGGTCCCGTCTTTCCGGACGCGCCGGAGTCCTCCGAGGAGATAGCCGTCGGGCGCCTTTATGTCGTTATCGCGGATCATCTGAAAGTTCCGGGGTTGCTATCATCTCTGGTGCCGCCGGCGGCCCGGATCCGTTGCATGGCAGCGACGAAATCCCGCCGCTCCAGAACGGTGGCGCCGTGCTTGATCGCAACCGCGCGTCTGGTCAGGCAAACGTCGTAATGCGGGAAGGACCGCGGCTGGAACCATTCGCGGCGCATGCCGATCCGCTCCGCCATCGCGTGCAGCTCGTCCAGCGTGTCCGCGATCATGTGGCACATGATCATGCGGCGAAACCGGTTCCGGGCCGTGTCCAGATAAACTGGCATCAGGCGACCTCTTCCTTCAGTTCGCCGTTCTTCTGCTTCGCGACGACAGGCTGATCGTCACCGCACGCGGGGCAGGCAAAACCTTTCTTAGCGATCCTCCCAAATGTCGCCATGCTCATGGGCAGGTAGGCGATCGGCCAGCAGTGCGCACAAGCGCGGCACTTCGCCCACAGGGGCGTCTTTTCTCCGGCGGTGGCAATTGGGCCGACCGAGCCGGGCTCCCAACCGTTGGCGACCTCGAGCAGGACGTCCGCATGACACGGCCGGTCCGTCGGGCACCAGCAGACCAGGTCCTTGCCGCGCAGGTCGCGGGCAGCCTCCACCCTGATTTCAGCCACCCGGTGGTGGTCCATGGCGAGGCCAGCGCAGCGCAAGCCCGGTACCGGCGGCTCTTCGGTGGCGGCGTCCGGATCCGTGATCACGTCGCGGTAGGCCTGCGCCGCGACGACCGGGTCATCGTGCCGGTACGGGTTGCCCCATTTCGTCGGCCGACCGACATAGACCGCGCCCTCGGGCATCTTCCAACCCTTCGTGCGCTGCCGCTGAATCCTCTTAGGGCGGGGCTGCATCAGTCCTCACCCTCACCATCATCATGGCGATCGCGGCGCGTAAGGCGCGGCAGATCGTATTCGGTCACCGGGGCGGCGGCGTTGTAGCGATCGCCGAACGCCCGTGCGAGGTGTTCCGCGCACGGTGTAAGGCAATAGATCGCCCCGCCGCCGTAGAACTGCGTCATCTTCGGGCTCTCCCCTTCGCCTTCGTAGATGTCGACGCGCAATAGGTTCGCCCCGGCGATGGTCTGCTCTCCGACCTTCCCGCCGATTTTCCGGTGGCCCATCAGTTCCACGATGGCCCAGGATTCGAATGTCTCATTCTCGCTCACTTCGGTCTCCTCTTCAGGCTCTCGGCGATCCGCCGGCGCCCCCATGCCACGAATGCGTCTTTCCGGCAGTGGCTGCAGGGGATGTTTTCCCTGAGGCCGCACGAACGGCCGGTAAATTTGCAGTTCGCGCATCCGCCCGGCCGTTCCGGCTCCGGCGGCGGGGCGGATTTTCTTGGCCGCCCCCGGCGGGCTCGTTTTGCCGGGCGGGGTACCGGGACCACCAAGGAGATTCCGAGATAGTCTTCCGCGCTGCGGCCGTAGACCGGTACTCCATCGATTTCGCCTGTCCGCGGGTCCATGGGGGCATCTGTGGCCGGGCCTAAGTGGCCAGTTCGGCCCGGGCCTTTTCCGACAGCGCTGCGATCGCGGCTTTCTTTTCCGCGATGTGAGCCTCGATGATCGGCTTCGCCAGTTTCCAGGGGACGTTAAAAAGCTGGTGCCCGTTGTTGCCGTGAGGAACTCCGAGTGTCAGCCCATCTCGAATCCGGCCGAACGCATAGCGGATGTCCGGCACCTCACGCTTGCTCACAGCCTCGGTGATTTCCGCCAGCAGCTTTTCGGCCGTCTCGACCTCGCGGTAGGCCAGCGCGATATCCATCGCGGTTTGCATCTCGATATTGCTCATGAGGGTTCTTTCTCCATTGGCGGGGGATCAGAAAGGAATCGCTTCGACATCATCCTGATGATCATCGTGACGATGATCCCCCGCGGCTTTGCCGATCACGATCACGTCGTCCGGGTGGACCGGGACGCTGAAATCCTTGCCGTCTTCGATGAAGTGGACGTAATGCCGGTGGGATTTCGGGTGAACGACGGTTCCGGTCATGCCGCAGGCGCGGATTCGGTCGCCCGGCGAAACCTCGAGGCCGTAGTAGCCGCGCACGTAGTCATAGGCGTCGTCGGGCCGCCGCGCGGGTAGCAGGAAGGCCCGGCACCGCCGCTTGAAATCCAGATAGGTGATGTCCTCGTCGACCTCGCGGTAATCCCGCCACGCGCGGCAGATAGCCATCTCGCGGGACCGGCCGACCTGGGTGGTCGTATGCTCGCCGTTCTTGAAGCGGACCAGCACCTGATATTCGCGCGCCGGGGCGGTGGGAGCGTTACACATCGCCACGCTCCTCGGCCGGAACGCCCATGTAAAGCAAGTCGCGAACCCGCTCTCGCTCGCTGTCAGATTGCTGCCGCGCGCGCAACCACTCCTCCGTGTCATCGCTCCAGAACTCGGCGGCGTCGGATTCGAGCAACGGGACTTCGGAAGGATTGTGGTTGAACTGCCTGCCGCCGCGCGCGTGGGTGCAGATCCTCACGGCTTCATCGCGCGTGTAGCGGCCGGCATCTTCAAGCTTGGCGCGGTAGCCCGACCGGTTCGGACCCCACCAGGCGCGGTGTTCGTTCGACCAGATCACATAGCATCCGGTCTCTGCCGATGTGGTGGGCGCGTCCGGCACAATTACGTCTTCGCCGTCGAAGATACGGTCGATTACCTTTGCTCGAATGGCGGCGATAGCGGCACTCAGGTAATCCGCGCGCTCGTCGTCTTCGAACACACCGTCGCCCTTGGGCTTCGCCGTATAGACGGTTTCGCCGCCGCACTCGCCGAAGTCGGCGCGGAACTCGCCATGTCGGAGCCGGAGGTAGCCCACCTGGTTTTTCCCGAGAAACACGTCGTATTGCTCCGGGTTGGCGCTGCAGGTTTTCACAAGGTCAAAGCCGTCGATGTTCATCACACGCCCTCCTCGTCCGGTATCGCTTCCGTACCGACCGTCACGCGCTCCCATGCGACGCTGAGAAAGGCTCCGAGGTTCTCGCCTGCGATCATCGTGTCGCGGCCGTGTCCGTCTTCGCGGCCGCGCCTGATGACCTTCCCGAAGAACAGTTTCTTGCGCTCGAGGCCGGTCAGCCAGTAGCCGCAGCAGAGGATCCAGTTCTCGTGGTCGACGTCCTCGCCGCAGTCGGAAAGCGACGGCACGTTCCGGTGGTCCATCATCCGGACGCCCCAAGGGTTGTAGCCGTGCACCAGGTACTGCATGCAGCCGAGGATCCGGCGGTTGACCGGAAGGGAGTCCGCTATCGATCGCATGCGCGGCAGGGTGACCTTCGTCATCTTGTCGAAGTCCGACATCGGCGCGCTCATGCCGCACCCGCCGCGGCCGTGCCTTCGGCCTCGTCGCGGATCCTCGCCTGCGCGGCCAGCTGGTGATCGTGCTGCATCTCGTAATACCGGGAGAGCGCAATAGGTTCGGCGTCCGCCGGCGCCCCGCCGGGCTCGCCTGTGGCGTTCAGCGGCACGAAAATGATGATCTCATCGCAGAGCCGTTGGGCGCCGACCTGGAGCATCAGGAAACCGTTCCCTTCGGGCCGGATGACCGCGCGCGCCTCGTGCGGGACCGTCTGCCCGATCAGGTTGAAGAATTCGCCCTTCGAGGCCGCCCTCATCTCCCGCACCAGCTTCCGGCCCCAATCTGTTTTCCGCAGCGGTGCGTAATAGGCCTTGCCGCCGTCGCTCCAGACCTTGCGGTAACCCTCCGGCGCCGGTCCGTCGAAGCTGAAGGCGTAAAGGCGGTGGTGTTTCGTGCAGTAGCCGCTGGCGCCAATACGGTCGCGCAGCGCGTTCGCCTTCGCATAGAACGCCTCAAGTATCCCGAAGGCCGCGCGCGCGGCTTCCAGGGAGCGGCCCTTGGCGATGAAATAGGCGTAATCCTCAATGCTCATGACGAACTCCCGATGTTCCGGTTGATACGGTCGGCCTCGAGCCGGGCGGCGTGGCCGGCGACGGCGATCAGGGCCTCGGACGCGCAGCCGCCGCATATGGCGCCCTCCCCGCCTTCCCTCGCCGCGACGTCGCGGTCGGGCGCTCCCGGCCGTCCGCAGAGCGCGCAGCGGCGCTTGTGGCGGGTCCCGGGGCCGATCACGGCGACGGGGCCGGTGGGGGTGGCGGTATCTGTCATTGCGGCCGCCTAGACCTCGAGCCAGGCGTTGGCGATGTCCCGCCGCAGCACATTGTCGATGCCGTAGCTGTCGAGTGTCTTCAGCAGCGCCTTGCCCGGGCGCGTGCGCTGCAGGTCCGGCCCGAAGCCGAGAGCGACCAGCATGGCGGCCGCATAGCGGCATTCGCCGGTGCTCGCGTATTTGCGGAAGCGGGACAGCGCCGCAAGCTCGAAGCCGGTCAGAAGCGTGCGAACCATGTGAATGGGCGTTTCAGGCTGGATCCTTTGACCGGTGGCCCGGGTAAGGATGCTGGCGCCGTTGTCGGAGATCTCCGCCCACGCTGCCGCTGCGGCAGCCTCCGTAGCGGCGTCGGTTTCCTGTGTCAGCATCGAGGTTGCTCCTTCATTTTGGCGGTGGCGGCGGCTTCCATTTCGCGGTGCAGGTCCGTCGCGGCGCTATGGCCCCGCCGCCATGCCGCGGCGCGTTCCGGGTCGGCCGGGCACTCGCCCGGCTTTCGGTTGCCGTAGATTCCGGCGGTGGCGTCGCGGAACCCTTCCGTGAAATCACGGAGGCGGGTTTCGCCGTTGCCTGCCCGCTCCGCAGTTTGCGCGGTGCCGAGTTTCGACTGGAGGCGCCACGCGGCGCTCTGGGCCCGCTTCAGTTCGGCGCGACGTCTAGGGCCGCCGGTCATTGGCCGCCTCCCGGCATCGGCACCGGGCCGATCCAGACGAAGCCGTCAAGGGACTGGCTTCGCTCTACTCCGACAACGAAGGCGCGGAACCTGTCGCGGCTCGTTGGGTCGACGGTGTTCAGCACGACCTGGACGCAGTCGATGCTGTCCGATGGGGTCAACTCGTCGCCGTCGCGCGTGCCGTCAGTGGCGACGCGCCATTTCGCGAAGTACCAGCCCTCGGCGGTGGGGATGAAGGCGGTCATCTCACATCCCCAACAGGTGGGGAGGGCGGAAAGACGGGTTGCCCGGGTTGCGCAGCGCCAACCGCCAACGCAGGCAATATTCCCCCGCTGCGGCTTCATAGAGCGTGTCTCCGTTGCTCATGCGTATGGCAACGCGTTCGTAAATTCGGAAACCCGGTAAATCGAGAACGCTCGCAAGGGGCATCCAGTCGAGCGCGAGCCTCGATGCCTCGATAATCCGTTTGCCTTGCCCTTCGATGGCAAGCTCAAGGCGTTCATAGAAATCTTCTGAAAGGATGGAATCCATCACGCGCCCCCGGATCCGGCCCGCGCGGAGTTATCCGATTGTGGCGCGTTCAGCCACAAGGCCTCGTTCAGTCCGACGCGCATTTTCTCGATCAGCAAAACCTCGCTGTTCGCCATTTCCTCGATATCGTCCATCGACGCGAACCGGGTGACGTTTTTGTTTTTGTCGAATAGCTCGAGAAATTCATCGACAGCTGCCTTGAGCGCGTCGTTGCGCTTAATGGAGGAGAGGGCGGCGCCAAGGTCTTCCGTTTGCACGGTGACACGAGATTTCTTTCGTGCGCTCGCCAAGGCATAGGCGGTGGTCAGTTGCTTTATCGTCTTCCCTGCGCTCATGACTGCGCCCCCATTCCAGCCTGCGCGGTGGCGGCCGGGTGTTTGGCGCGCAGCATCTGCAGCAGATCCCGCGCGCCGTCGGTGATGTCGTTCCTGGAGCGGCGGCCGGCGGCGCAATCGAGGAAAAGGCGGTGGGCCCGGGTCAGTGGGACGTCATCCCGGACGCAATCCCGGCACGTGACCAGTTCGCGGCGGAAGAGTTCGAGAAGTTCTGACTTCATGCTTTCGCAGGCTGGTGGACCGGGGCGCTGCGCCTTTGCCAAGGGATCTGACGTTTTGCCAAATCCGCGCACGTCCCGGCCCGTTGCCTTCCCTCTGGTGTTGCCGCGCGGCGGGTGACGTCCGCCGCTTCACGGGGCGCTCTAGGCGCTCACGAGGGAAAAATATTCAAATGATTTGAAATGTGCAACAGAAAAATTCAAGTAATTTGAATTATCGGATTATTCGCTTAAGGATTCAACGAGAAGGGAGCGGTACTTGGAGAGGATCGCATGTTGGGACACTGTTATGACGTCGAGGGGCTCGGCATCCATGGCTTGAATGATTTTCTCAATCTTGGGGCGAAGCTGGCAGGCGCACGCGGGGCACGTTCGGGAAATATCCTTGTCCGGCACTATCTTCTCCCTGTGCGTATTTTTTTACGCATTCAATAATTGAATTAATTGCGAAAACTGATCGATAAGGTCATAGTTATCTACACACGCCGTGGTGTCAATGGAGATATCATTGGTTAATCAAAGATCGAATAGGCGGCATCAGCTTGACGCGATTTTGGCAGAGATGGCGCAGGACATTCAGGCGGAAGTCGAACGCCGCGAACTTTCCCCGCGCGACCTGGCGGATATGGCAGGGCTGTCGGAGGGGTCGGTTCGGGGTGTTAGAAAGCCCGGCTGGAAGCCGTCCCTGAAAACAACTCTTAAGTGCGATGAGGCCCTGTTCACCGGGGACCCCTTGCCGCACCAGAAGCGGTTCATGCTGCCGGTCGATGTTGGCGAAGTCCGCAGGCGCGCCATTGCGGTCGACAAGCAACAAAGGCGCGCTGCATATCTCAATAAGATAGTCATGCGGCCAGAAGCTGTCGCGGCGATCGAGCCGCTTCAGCTTGGGCCGGCGGCCAGTTACCTCCGTGACAGAAGGAACGGCGACAACCTCCGCGAGACCGTCGCGATTCTTAAGGCTCTCGCACCGAACTGCGCCACGCACTTATTCGTCGCCGATGGCCCGCCGGAAGATTGGTTTGCGGAGATATGGGACAGATCAACGGGCTATTTGGGAGGGCAGGATTTGACCGGTATGAGGGTCAACCAAAATCCGGACCCTCTTTATGTCGAAAGCATGGCGCGGGATTATCTCTGCGCCGAGCGAACAAAGCTGCCTCAGTTCTGTATCATCGAGCGAAGCCCTCGCTCCGATCAGAGACGGTCATTCATCCGCTTTATGCAGTGCCTCAAAGACGTCGACGGTGTGAACAAGATCATCATCACCACGGCTCCGCAGCCACATGGTCTTTACCTCGACGTTGTAGGCGACCTCATGCTGAGAGGACCAGAGCAGCGTCAAGTTGTTCCATCGTCCTTCCCATGACAGGCGGTGGCGCGGAAGCTCGTGCGAATGCCGATAGCTATAGAGCCAATCCGGCAGTCCTGATTTCATAATCTCCGGAGTGGCGTGCGCCACAATGTAATCCGCCCGGTCTTCGGTGAAATACGATTCGTGCAGCGTCGTTAGATACCAAGACAAGCGCATGCCAGTCCTTATCACCCGAAGGCCGCCCCTGAAATGAAGGCGTCCGGAAAGCTTGACCGGGAGCCTGACTTTCATGGGCTCCCAACCGTGAGCCCACGGATCCCGGACCCATGCCTTTCCGTCCCTCAATTCGGTCTCATAGTCGTGGGTCTCGAACACGTTCCAGGCGATGACACCAAGGACATCGTTCGGTTCACTCGAGGGGTGAATAGCCAGAAATCTTGAGCCGGCTTGCTCGTAGTGGGCGGCCCTGAACTTCGGATGAACGAATGCCTCCCACCCGTCCATCAGGGACACGAACCGGTCCATGTCGTCCGAAAAGGTGAAATCAAGGCCGGAAGCCTGCAGCAGAAAGCGAACCTGCTCTCTAAGGGCGGCACCGTGAATGCCGACGAACCGTGACCTGTTAACCATTCAACGGTCAATAACTCCGAACCGGCTATTCGAGCAACTACCTTTCCGGTTCCGGGAGTTTGTTCTCCGCTTCGCTCAAAATCTGGGATTTTGTGAACGGCAATCCGCCAAGGTCGCCCAGATAGATCCAGTCGAGGGTAACACCGAAGGTCTCACGGATTTTAATGGCCGTATTCAACGCCGGTCGCGCATTTGCGTTGAGGTAATTGTTAATTTTCGGCGGTTCTTCGCCGATTATGCGGGCAAACTCGTTTTGCTTGTGAATCCCGTGAGCGGCCATCAACACCTTAAGCCGGCGCGAGATGGCCTCGAACGACGCATTGTCGCCTCCGGGCTTCTGGCTATTGCGGTTTGATTTTTTGCTCATGGTCCAAATGTGTTGAATTTTCAGCACGATGTCAGTTTCAGAAAAAACAATCTTGAAAAATTCAATTCATTTGAATATCGTCCATTCCCATGGAAACGGTGATCGCAAAAGTCATTGATATTCTTGGGGGGCGCGAAGCGGTTCGAGAGCGCTACGGCCAGAAGTATTTGTCTTCGATCTCCAATTGGATACGAAACGATCGTTTCCCCGAATATCTGCATCACCGAATCGCTCGGGACATGAGCGACCGCGGATACGACTTCGATCCCGAAACGAACGTTCTGGAAGCGAGGGACGCCGCATGACGCTCTCTGCACTCGCCCCCCTCAGCATTGGAGTTCGCCATGTGGAACACGGTGGCCGAAACCTTCCGGGACGCGATCTGCAACGCCCGGGACACGGTGGAGGATCTGCTGGCGGACCGGAGCGGGCGCATCCTCGCGGCCTACCTGCTCTTCGGGCTCTGCTGCGTGATCGTGGGCGGAGTGCTGATCTGGCTGCACGGGCCCGGCAGCATCGGCCCGGCCGCACTCGTCCTCGCGGCGGCCAATCTGGCCCATGCCGTCTGGACGCATTTCGACTGATCTCGCGCGAGATCCCCTACGCGCCAGTCCGGAGGTCCGCATGAGCGAAAAACATGACATGCCCGTCGTTCTGCGTTCGCCGCAGGAAGCTTTGCAGGCCTCGACAGTGCGCCCCGTCCGCGACGGCCGGTGGATGCTGCTGGATGACGGCGTGCTGCAGAGCGCTGTGGACCTTCCCCCCTCCGGAATCATGATCGGGGACAGCGCCGAAGGCGTCACGATCATGCTGCACATGGGAGGGCAGGGCAGCGGGTTCACTTTCTCTCCGCTGGCGGCGCGCCATCTGGCGGCGCTGCTCACGACCTCCGCGAAATGGGCCGAAACGGGGGAAACGGCACAGCTCATCGCCGCCGCGAAAGGGCTTGTGTCCGATGGCACCGGTAGCGGCGCCCGCGAGGGGGCGCGCACCAACCAACAGAAGATCGCCGAACTCCAGGAACGGCAGGAGCGGGCGTTCTCGAAAGAGGTCGAAGAGGCAATCCACGACCTCAAACGCTGGGACGACCGGATGGAAACAGCCCGGAAGTTCCATCTCCGAAGGAAACTGGAGCGCGCCCGCCGGAGACAGCTCCGGGGCTGGGCGAAGATTTCCGAATGGGTCTCCGACCTTTTCAGGGGGAATTTCTGATGTCCTCTACCGCCTCGAAGAGCGCCCGTGCGGCGCCCACAATATCGGTGGCCGCATCCAGGGCCGCCTTGGAATTCTCTTCCGTCACCGCGTACCCGCGCACGAGGTTCGTGATTTCCTGCGGTACTTCGATCAGCGCGCGGGACGAGGAAAGAGCGTCGCCGAGCGCGATATCGCAGATAACCCGCGAGAGCAGAGCCTCCGCCGCCGAAGTTCGTGCGCGCAATTGTCGGCTCTCCTCCATCGCGGCCTTCAGGCAATCGGACAAGTGTTCCGCTCTTTTCTCGACTTCCGAAACCCGCTCCGCGAGATCCGCAAATTCGTCGGCCAGTTCGTTTCTGGGCATCGTCCGTCCCCTCCGCTCCAATCCATCCGCACGCGATGGTAGCGGTGGCGGATCGATCGCGAAAGCCGGAGGTTGTCATGGCTGACCGCATGACAAACGACGTCGTCATGATCCCGCGCGGCGAGCTCGAAATGCTCCTCGAGGTCGCCCGCGCCGCCCGCCGGTACGAACGGCGGTCCCACAACGCCGGTGGCGTCGGGACGGCGCGCGATGCGCGCAAAAGCCTGCTTGAGGTGGTGGAGCGCTGCGGCGACCCGGCGAAAATGCGGGCGGCCGCGGTGCTAGACGGGGGGTCCTGTTCTTCTGTCACGAAACCGCAAGTGGCGACGCCCGATCCGGTTTTCAATAGCACCGTGCATTCGGCCCCCGCCGCGATCTGCGAAGCCTATCAGCGGCGGCAGGACCTCGGCGCATACGGGCGGAGGGGCCGGTGATGAGCACGGAATCCCTCCTCGCCTTCCTCCTCCGCCGGGCGCTGACGAAGCTGCATCCGGCCATGAAAGGCTCCCCGCCGGTGGAGCGGGGCTTCGTGTGGAAGGCGCAATATGCCGTCGGAGATCCGAAGCCTATCTGGGCCAAGTACCCGCTTGGCGCCCGCCCGGCGGTCCGCCCCGGGTCCGGCGAAGTCCGCGACGTCTCGAAGGCCGACGAAATTCTTCAGGAACTCCGGGCCGTGCGCCGGGACATCAATGGGTTGCGCGGCGAGTACGGCGCGCAGCGCAAGCTTATACGCGGAGGTTCGCGTGGCTGAAATCCTCCCCTTCCCGATCACCGGAAACCCGGACCTTGCGGCGCGCGACGGCGACGCGGGGAACGCGGTCCCGTTCTGCAATTACGTGAATTCGCGCGAGGATGTTTACGCGCGATCAGGCCGGCCCCAGCATCCGGCCGAAGGGCGCCCCCCGTCGGTGGGGTTTCCTGGGCTTCCGAGGCCCGAATCCTCCCTGTTCAACTTCGACCCGGCGCCGCCTTTTGCGAGAACCGGCGCCGGGTCGCCCTTTACGGGGAGCCCCGCCTGGCTGAAGGCGCTGGACTATGCGGCGGTGGTTACCGGGCTGTTTCTGTTTTCCTTCCTCGGGATCCTCACGGACCCGCTTTTCTTCCTCGGGCTCGCGCCTGTGGGCCTGTTCGGGCTCTGGCGGTACCGGTGGGCGCCCGGCGACGACGCGCCGGAGGATCCGGCATGAAGGCGCTGACCATTCATCAGCCGTGGGCCGATGCGATCGCATACGGCCACAAGCCGGTGGAAAACCGCAGCTGGCCGACCTCCTATCGCGGGCCGCTGCTGATCCATGCCGGGCTGACCTGGAGCGACGACGGGGCGGCCTTCATCCGCCGGATGCTCCCGGCCGCCGATGCGGAGGCGCTTATCACCGCGGCTCTCAAGCGCCGTGGCGGCTATGTCGGCCGGGCGATCCTCTCCGACTGCGTGCGGAACTTTCTCAGCCCGTGGTTCGTCGGGCCGCGCGGTTTCGTCCTGACGAACGCCGAAGCCTTCCCGGCGGCGGTGCCGGCGCGCGGCCACCAGGGCCTCTTCCATGTCCCGCAAGACGTTTGCGACGCGCTGCCCCTGCCGGTGGCGAAGGGGGAAGCATGAACGCGCACGCATACCCGGCGCGCCTGGTGGTGGCTATGAGGCCCTATCTGACACGCCGAGCGGCCGTTCCCGTGTTTTGCCGGGTGTCCCTGTTCGTATCCGGGGTCCTGGGGGCCTCGCCGGGCCTCACGGCGTCCCTGATGGAAATGGGCCTGTCGGTTGTCGCGGCGTATCCACTGGCGGTCGTTCTTTGCGCCATCGGTATGTGGTGGATCATTTCGGAGGCGATCAAGCGCATTTAGGCGCCCCGCCTCGTCGCAACAGGCTCGCGGTCCGGTGGAAACCCGGCGCGGGCCTTAAGCGGTAGGAACGGCTGGTCGGCCCGCCTTGGTTCCGGGGCGGGGTGACAGGGCGCCACCAGATATACCGGCGGAGTCCGTGCCAAGACAGTCGCACTGGTCACTATCGGCGCTCCGGGTCACGCGCCGGCCGTTCCTGCCGACACACGAACAGAGGGAGAGTTGCATGCCGCGTTACATCCAGTCACCGCATCAGCTCGGGCGCTTTGAGAAGATCCCCGTGGCGGAATCGCCGGTACCGGTCGACCTGATCACCGGCCCCGGCGGCGTACAGATGAAGCATCTCGGAATTATTGACGGCGTCGCCTGCTATTGGGCCGAGCCGGGCAAGTTCGAGAAGCCGGGTATCCACTATTGGGACGGCGTGAAGCTGTCCTATTCGCCGCCGCGGCGCGAGTTCGGCGAGGAAGCGGCACGGATCGCGGAACGGCTTCTGGCCGGAACATCGGCGGCGGCTGCCGCCTGAAGGTGTGGCTGCTGGCGCGGTTAGCCGGGTCAGCGTTCCTGCGGGGCGGCAGATTAGACACCCGCCGCCCCGCAGACCAAAACGAAGAGGTAAACCCTGAAATGGCCCGAATCTATCTAGCGTCCTCTTGGCGAAACGAGATGCAGCCCCGCCTGGTCGAGGTCCTGCGGATGGCCGGTCACGAGGTCTATGACTTCCGTAACCCGTTCAATGGAGTTCCCGGATTCGCATGGTCTGAGCTTGATCCGAATTGGAAATTCTGGACGGCGGAAGAATATCGCCAGCAACTGCTGACGAGCCCAATCGCCGCGCGGGGATACCAGTCCGACATGCGCGGAATGGAGTGGGCGGATACATGCGTGTTGCTCCTGCCGTGCGGGCGTTCCGCGCACCTCGAGGCGGGCTGGTTTTGCGGGCGCGGGAAGCGCTGCATCATCCTCACCCGCGACGGTGAGGAGCCGGAACTTATGGCTCTCATGGCAACCGAGATATGCGTGTCGGTGGATGATCTACTGGACACGCTCAATCCCGGAAAGACATCCCGCGACTTTTATGACCGCAAGCGCGCCGAACGGGCGCTGGAAACTGCCATGGAGGCGGCGGGCACCGACTGACCGGCGCACCGTGTCCCGACGGCCCCGCGCGGCTTCGGCCGGTGGGGCTTAAGGGGTACCCGAAGACTCTCGGGAGATGGGGAAACTCAACGTCAACCAAGGAGAATGGGAAATGAAAAAAGTCCTTCTCGGCATCGGCTTTGCCGCCGCCTTCGCGCTGCTGATCGTCCCGCTTATCGGCGGGTTCAGTCCGGCGCCGCATGAGCGGGTGGAAATCGGAAGCCTCCTCACCTTCGACCTGCTCGACCTGGCTGCGGTGGAACGACCGGCCGAAGACGACGCCGCGGCGGTGACCGTCGCGGCTCTGAATTCGGCGAGCGTCCAGGGCCTCGGTTCGGCCGTCACCTACCGGCACGCCTATGTCGTGACCGCGTCCGCCGCGCCGGAGGTCGCGCGCGTCACCGCAACCAAGGCCTGACGCTTGAAGGACTGCTTTTCGTGAGGGGTCCGGCGGGCGCCGGGGCCGCAGAAAGTGACCCGCCCGCCGGTTTCTCAATAATCCCGCCTTTTCAGTCTCTTCGCACTCCGTCGCCGGTAGCCAGTCCGGAGCGGAGTTTAAGGCCGTGCAAGCCCCGCCTCGTTCGGGGCGGTGTCACGGACCCCGAGGAGACGCATCGTGACCATCGGACACAACACAGTCGCGGCTGACCAGCTGCGCTCCTATGTCGAGCGCATCGAACGCCTGATCGAAGAAAAAGAGGCCATCGCGGCGGACATCAAGGATGTCTACGCCGAGGCCAAGGGCAACGGTTTCGCGCCGAACATCATCAAGGCCGTGGTCAAGATCCGGAAGATGAAGCCGGAAGACCGGAAGGAAGCCGAAGGGCTGCTGGCCACCTACCTGCACGCCCTCGGCATGGAATCCAACCTGCCGCTGTTCAAGTTCGCGGGCCTCGCGTCGATCGATACGGCCGTGCGCGAGCAGGTCATCGAAGCGATGAAAGATCTGGTTCCGCCGTTCGAGGCCGGCGACATCACCGTCAACATGGGCGGAAAGCCCTTCCGCCTCTGGCGGGACAAGGACCAGGCGGTGCAGGTCGAAGAGGTCGCCCCCCGCCCGGTGCGCGATGATCCGGCACCGACGCCGAGCGTTCGGCGGAAGAAGGACGTCCCGGACGTTGACGATTCCGGCGCCTTCGAGCTCGGCAAGGAATATGCCCGGGGCAACCGGCCGGTGATCGACAACCCGTTCCCGGCCGGGGATTCCCGGCGCGGCAAGTTCGATGAAGGCTGGCGCGCCGAAACCGGCTCCGACGGCATGGGTCCCGACGGGGGCGAGTGATGCGGGGCCAAACGCCACAATTATCCGATTTCGGCCGGCTGCTGGAACCGAGCGAAGCGCTTGAGCCCATCCTCGCGAAACCTGTCCGCGCGGCGCTTATCGAATGGCTGACCGAAATCTGGGCCGGTGAGGAGCTCGAAGCGATCGGCGTGAAGCCGCGGCAGCGCGCGCTTTTCGACGGCCCGCCGGGTGTCGGCAAGACAACGCTGGCGCACCATCTGGCCGCGCGCCTCGGGATGCCGATGCTTGCGGTCAGTCCGGAGCGGATCATCGACAAGTATGTGGGCTCCACGGCGCGCAATATCGGCGACCTCTTCGACGCCCTGGAAGCGGAAGGGGAACCGGTTGCCCTTTTCTTCGATGAATTCGACGCCATTGCGATCCAGCGCAAGCGCGCAGAACAGGGCGCGGACGAAGAGCGTAACAGTTTCGTCAACACCCTCCTTCAGCGCGTGGAACGCCACGAGGGCATTCTTATCGCCGCGACCAACTTCGGGGAACACATCGACCAGGCCATCTGGCGGCGGTTCGATATTCACATCAACCTCGACCTTCCGGGCCAGTTCGAGCGCGAACGGATCCTTGCGCGCTACCTGGAGCCGTTCGGCCTCCCGAAGGGGCCGCTGGCCGCGCTGGCGGAAGCCTTGGAGACCGCCTCGCCCGCCCTCATCCGGTCTTTCTGCGAAAACCTGAAACGCCAGACGGTGGTCGGGCCGAAGGTCGGCTGGCCCATGGGTAAGCGGGACGTCATCGGGCGCCTGCTCGCCTCGATCCAGCCTCACCCGGACATCGGAAAGCCCCGGCTCTGGAGCCTCGGCGAAAAGGACAGCGCGGTGGACCACCTGCCGTGGCCGCTGCCCCGCGCCGACGAAATCACCGAAGAGCCGGAGCCCGATACGGCGCCCGGTACCGGCAACGTGCTCGAGCTACGGAGGAAGCCATGAAGTCCAACACGCCGAGCCTGACCGTGCGCGCGCTCGAGCGCGAATGCCTCTCGATGCTGAACAAAGTTGACGCGCAAGTCGGCGATGGCCGGGAGGCGGTGGTCGATGACTTCCACCTGGTCGGTGCCTTCATGGCCTCCCCGGTCACCGAAGCGGTGCAGCGCCGGGCGATCGAGGTCCACGCTCGCCTTTCCGACGGATACCAGCTGATCAGCGGAGGGGCGAAGCCGTGAACATCAACGAGCGCCTGAACCTTCCCCCAACGCCGGAGGTGGGGGCCAAGTACCGATACGAATTTCACGCCCACGTTCCCGCGGGCTTCGAATTTCTCGATCTGAAAAACCGCCCGGGCCAGTTCCGCATGGCCATTGCAACCCGCCTCCTCACGCTTGCCGCACGGGTCGGAGGCGCCCCGGCCGGGCTTTTCGGGTTCTGGGTCGAGCGCGCCGCGCCCGCCCACAAGCGGGCCGCTTGCGACGCCTGCCAGCGCTGTTTCGCCATTTTCCGTTCCAGCTCGGTCGAAGACGTTTATCTCGACCTTGTCGACCGGGCGGTGGCGTCACCGACGGAAACCTCCGGAGGCACCCCATGACGAAGATCGAATGGACGCATCGCCCCGGCACCGCGCCGAAGACCTGGAACCCTGTTGCGGGTTGTTCCGTGAT
The DNA here is from genome assembly GCF_014904705.1 of Nisaea sediminum. Taxonomy (NCBI): domain Bacteria; kingdom Pseudomonadati; phylum Pseudomonadota; class Alphaproteobacteria; order Rhodospirillales; family Thalassobaculaceae; genus Nisaea; species Nisaea sediminum. The sequence goes on along the minus strand of NZ_JACZCQ010000015.1, from coordinate 16,669 downwards.
CTCCCCGGGCTGCACGAACTGCTACGCGATGGATATGGCCTACCGGCTTCAGGCCATGGCCGACGCGCACGAGCGCAAGACCGGGGAACCGGGCCCGCTCGCCCACTATTGCGGCTTGACCGAAATGAGCAAGGGCGGGCCGGTCTGGACAGGCGAGGTCGCTCTCGCGCCGGAACACAAACTTGACGAACCGCTGCGGTGGAAGAAGCCCTGCACCGTCTTCGTCAACAGCATGTCCGACCTGTTCTACGAGGGCATGCAAGACGACTGGATCGACCGTGTGTTCGCGGTCATGGCGCTTTGCCCGCAACACACCTTCATCATCCTCACCAAGCGCGCCGACCGCATGCGCGCTTATATCGGCGACCGGTGGGCGCACAAGTCCGCCGCGGCGGAACGCATCGGCTACCGCATATTGGAGCGCATGGGCGAAGAGGAAGTGGCCTATCCGTCCCATTGGGCACCGACGGCCTCCGCCCTGATCCACGGACCGACCCCGAATGTCCCGGGCGTCATGTTCCCCCGGCCGGATGTATGGCCGCTGCCGAACGTCTGGCTCGGGGTCAGCGTCGAGGACCAGCCTCGCGCCATCCGCGTTCTGGACCTCCTCGCGACGCCGGCGGCGGTGCGTCTCGTCTCGGTCGAGCCAATGCAGGGGCTGGTCGACCTGACCCGTATTGATGACGGAGAGCGGGACGGTACGCATCTGCATTTCAACGCGCTGAACGGTCTCGCACACGACGGTCACCAGTCCATCACCGGGATATTTGATCAACCTGACCGGAAAATCGATTGGGTCATCTGCGGTGGGGAATCAGGCCCCGACGCCAGTCCTATGCACCCGGATTGGGCGCGCTCGCTCTGCGACCAATGCGACGACGCCGGAACCCCGTTCTTTTTCAAGCAATGGGGCGAGTGGCTGCCGCGGGAGCCGGAGGGCGGCCCGATGTGGGGTTCCCAGGCGAGTCAATCGGTGGACCGGCACACGCTGTTCCCGTCCGACATGGAAAACGCCCCGGGGTGGAACGACGGGCTCTCTTTCGTCGCCGCCGGTGAGGACCACGCCATATTCCAGAAGGTCGGAAAGCACGCCGCCGGGCGCCTTCTCGACGGCCGGGAATGGTCCGAATTCCCGCGCACCGATTCCGCAGGTGCGTCATGACGGCGGCCGCGAAGAACATCTGGACGCCCGACAAGGTCGAAGGCCTGCGCCAGCTGGTGACGGAAGGCAAACTTCCCGCCGCCCGGATCGCCGGCCGCCTCGGCCTCACCCGCAACCAGGTCATCGGGAAGATCCATCGGACGCCGGACCTCAAGAAGGCATTCAGCGCAAGCCGCGGTATCGCCGCGCCGCCCTGCCGCCATGAAGCTGTTTCCACGAAGGTCGAACACGGCCCCGGGCACCTATCGCGCCTCGGGCGGAACCAATGCCGGTGGCCGCTCTGGATTGAGCGCACCGACGCCGAATTCATGCATTTCTGCGGCCACAAGACGATGGCCGGTAAACCCTACTGCAATGCGCACCAGGCGCGCGCGTCCGGCGGTTTCTCGAACTGGATGCCGTCATGACCTGGAACCACGAAATGCGGGCGGCTGTGGCGCGCTTCGCGGCGGAAACGACCCTCTCGACGGCGGCCATAGGCGCCGAAATCGGCAAGTCAAAGGATGCCGTCATCGGCTTCCTGCACCGGAATGAGGACATCTGGCGGACCTTCCGGCTTCGCCGCGGCCTCACGGTACCGCCGCCGGGGCCGTCCGAGGATCCCTACAGGGCATTCCTTGAGGCCAAGATCCGCATGGCGGACTTTCACGGCTTCGATATTGGCCCGGAAGACGTCAACCCGATCCTGAAGCCGCACCAGGTCGCGCTGGTCATCTGGGCGGTCAAGGGCGGCCGCCGCGCGATCTTCGCCGCCTTCGGGCTCGGCAAGAGCCTTATCCAGCTGGAAATCATCCGGATCGTTTCCGAATATCTCGGCGGGCGCGGCCTGATCGTCGCGCCGCTCGGTGTGCGGGCGGAGTTCCTTCGCGACGCCGAACTGCTGCGCACCGGCAATCACCCGGACATCACCGACGAGCAGCGGGAAGCGCTGCGCAAATGGCGGGAATGGCGGCCGGACCGGCTTTGCCATATCACCTTCATTCGCTCGATCGAGCAGGCCCGGGACGGTGGGCTTTATCTCACGAACTACGAGACAGTGCGCGAGGGCAAGCTCGACCCGGCCGACTTCGTGGTGACCTCCCTGGACGAAGCGAGCGTGCTCCGGTCCTACGGGTCAAAGACCTTCCAGACCTTCCTGCCGCTCTTCGACGCTGTCCCGTTCCGTTTCGTCGCGACCGCGACACCCGCGCCGAACCGGTACAAGGAACTGGTGCATTACGCCGGCTACCTCGGGGTGATGGATACCGGGCAGGCCCTCACCCGCTTCTTCAAGCGCGACAGCAAGAAGGCAAACAAGCTGACGCTGTTCCCGCACAAGGAACAAGAGTTCTGGCTCTGGCTCGCCAGTTGGGCCGCCTTCGTCGCGAAACCCTCCGACCTCGGCTTCAGCGACGAGGGATACGACCTTCCGCCGCTCTCGGTGGTGGAACACGAGGTCACCCGCGACGTGATCCGCTACGAGTTCGAACGGGACGGGCAAGGCCGCCTGATCGAGGACGCGGCGGTGGGGGTGGTCGACGCGGCGCGAGTGAAGCGCGAAAGCATCCCCGCCCGGGTTGCCGAGATGGTGCGGATCCTTGAGGCCGCGCCGGCGGATCATTTCATTCTCTGGCACGACCTCGAGGCGGAGCGGCATGCGATCGCAAAGGCGGTCCCGTCCGCCGTCAGCGTCTACGGCTCGCAGGACCTCGAGGATCGGGAAACGGCAATCGCCGATTTCTCGGACGGCCGAAGCCAGTACCTCTCCGCGAAACCGATCATCGCCGGCAGCGGCACCAACCTGCAGCGGCACTGCCACAAGGCCGTGTTCGTCGGCATCGGGCACAAGTTCAACGATTTCATCCAGTCCATTCACCGGATCCAGCGGTTCCTGCAGCGGCACCCCGTCGAGGTGCACGTGATCTTCACGGAAGCGGAACGGGAAACCTGGCGGGATCTACAGCGCAAATGGTCCGACCACGAAAGGATGGTGGAGAAGATGACGGAGATCGTCCGCAAGTACGGCCTCAATCAGTTGGCCATGGCCGAAGTTCTCAGCCGCTCCATCGGCGTCGATCGCATCGAAGCCGCCGGCGACGCCTGGCTCTTCGCTAACAACGACTGCGTCGAGGAAACCAAGGCGATGGACACGAATAGCGTCGACCTGGTGGTGACCTCGATTCCGTTCTCGAACCATTACGAGTACGTCGCGTCCTACAACGATTTCGGTCACACCGACGACAACGGGCATTTCTGGGGCCAAATGGACCACCTGACGCCGGAACTGCTCCGGGTCATGAAGCCCGGCCGGATTGCCTGCATCCACGTCAAGGACCGGATCCTGTTCGGGAACGTCACCGGCTACGGCCGGCCGACCGTGAGCCCGTTCCACGCCGAGGCGATCTTTCACTATCAGCGCCACGGATTCCTCTTCATGGGGATGATCACGGTGATCACCGACGTGGTGCGGGAAAACAACCAGACCTACCGCCTCGGCTATACCGAGATGCGCAAGGACGCCACGAAGATGGGCGTCGGGTCGCCGGAATACGTCCTGCTCTTCGCGAAGCCGCAAAGCGACCTCTCGAAAGGGTACGCGGACCAGCGGGTGGCGAAGTCGGCGGAGGATTACAGCCTTGCCCGGTGGCAGGTCGACGCCCACGCCTTCTGGCGGTCCAGCGGCGAACGGCTGATGACGCCGGACGAACTCGCCCGGCTCGGTCCCGACGCTCTCGCCAAGGCCTTTACCGAGTGGAGCCTCAAAGGGGTCTACGACTACGAGGCGCATGTCCGGATCGGCGAAGCGCTCGAAGCGCGCGGGGCCCTGCCCTCGTCCTTCATGTCGCTCGCCCCGGGCAGCGCGGACCCGGACGTCTGGCACGACGTGAACCGCATGCGGACGCTGAACGGCGCGCAGGCCGCCAAGGGCCGCGAAATGCACGTCTGTCCGCTCCAGTTCGATATCGTGGACCGGCTCATAGAGCGGTACTCCGCCAAGGGTGAGCTCGTGTTCGATCCGTTCGGCGGGATCGCGACCGTTCCGGTGAGGGCGCTCAAGCTCGGGCGCCGCGGCCGGGCGGTGGAATTGCACCACCAGTATTTCCTGGACGGCGTGAGCTACCTGCAGGCCATGGAACGCAAGGTCCAGACGCCGGGCCTGTTCGACGTGATCGAGGCGGAAGCGGCGGTGGGGGGACGCGCGGCATGAGCCAGAACACGTCTTCCGCCGTCATGGCGCAGCGGCACGAGCCGAACGACAGCCTCGAATTCTTCCCGACGCCGCCATGGGCAACGCGGGCGGTGGTTCGATGGCTGAACCGGCACGGTCAGATTGGCCCTTCCATGACAGCCTGGGACCCGTGCAGCGGGCGCGGGCACATGGTCCGTCCGCTTCGCGAATATTTCCGGGAGGTTCGGGCTTCCGACGTTTTCGATCACGGCGCCGGCGCGGAAGTTGAAGACTTCCTCTTCCCGGGCGCGGAGCCGCGCGGCGAAGACTGGATATTCTTCAATTTTCCTTTCCGGCTTGGGCTGGAATTCATCACACGGGCGCTCTCGTTCGAAAGCGTCGGCGTGGCGGCGCTCGCCCGTACCGCGTTTCTCGAAGGGGGCGGGCGTTTCGAGGGCCTTTTCAAGGTCAGCCCTCCGTCGGTGATCCTGCAGTTCGCCGAGCGGGTCATCATGGCGAAAGACCGCTGCCGGGATCCGGCGCTCCCCTATTGGGACGCCGAAGCCGGGCGCAAGAAGAAGCCGAGTACCGCGACCGCCTATTGCTGGATCGTCTGGTTTCCGCCGCCGCGTCCGGCTGAGACGAAGTTCGACTGGATTCCGCCCTGCCGGCGGGACCTCGAATGCCCGGGCGATTACGACCCGAGCGAACAACCCCCTGAGAAATCCGGATTGATCAAGGAGGACTGACCTTGAAAAGGAACACAGGAAACCGCGTTTCGGACAGCACCAAACAAGCCATTCTGGCGGGCTACGGCCGGCTGCGGAATGCCTCGGCCGTTGCCAAGATCTACGGCGTCGATCGCCAAACCGTAGAGCGTATCGTTGGCGCCAAGGGGACCAAGAGCCCACACAAAGAGAAGAAACGAGAGGATTCCTCCGCTGCCGACCGGGATACCGGCCGGAACCCGTTGAGCCGTGCGGTGGCGGTCATCGGCAACCGCGTCGCGAAGGGCAAAGACGGGGGGCCGACGCTAGACGGGCGCCCAAGTTCGGCGCGGCTCATCGTTGAAGCCGCAAATGCTGTTCTGGCTCAACGGAAACAACCTCTGATCAGCTACCCAGGAGTGCGTACATGAGCCGCCCGCTCGATTACGCGGGCGGTGGTGCACCGGGCCTGGCGCCCTTCGGTGAGACCGAATGAATGACCGCCGCCTACATCGAAAATCACCCCTACGCGGCCCAATGGCTGCGCAATCTCATCGCCGCGGGCGAGATCACTCCGGGAGAAGTCTATGAGCGAGACATCAAGGACATTCGGCCAGATGAACTTGCTGGATACGATCAAGTCCACGCCTTCGCCGGAATCGGGGTCTGGCCCTACGCCCTCCGACGCGCCGGATGGCCCGACGATCGCCCCGTCTGGACCGCATCCTGCCCCTGCCAGCCTTTCTCCGGCGCAGGCAAAGGAGATGGGTTTGCTGACGAGCGGCACCTATGGCCGTATTTCGAATACCAGCTTCGCCACGGAAAGGGCCGACATATACCGCTCCTTGGTGAACAGGTTGCGTCTCCGGACGGCCTCGCGTGGATCGACCTTGTATGTGATGACCTGGAAGCACAGGCGCACGCCTGCTGGTCGACTGATATCTGCGCTGCGAGCGTCGGAGCCCCCCACATCCGCCAAAGGCAATATTTCGTCGCTGCTGCGTTCGAATACCTCTTCCCCGGAGCAGCCGAAGAACTCGACCGGATATTCGCCCGACTTGGGATTGAGCGGCTGGTCGACGGCGTCGGCGCGGGACTGGAAGGACACGGCCGGCATGGCGCTGACCGGGACAAACCCGGACGGATCGGAGCGCAGCCGGAAGACGGTGGAATTGCTGGCGGGCTGGCAATCTCCGACGAGAATGGACAGCGACCGCGGCGAATACCAGAACGATCAGGGGGACAAGGACAAGTCGCGCCTCTCGAATCTGGGCCTCGTTACGGAAACAGCCTGCCCGGCCCGGTTAACGGTTTCTGGTCAGATGCTGACTGGCTCTTCTGCCGGGATGGAAAGTGGCGACCAGTTGAACCCGGCACATTCCCGTTGGTTAATGGGTCTGCCTTCAAGTTGGGATCTGGCAGCCCCTTTGAAGGCAAAAACCGCGCGGAAATGCTCCGGGGATACGGCAACGCGCTCGACTCCGAACAGGCGCAAGCCTTCATCGAGGCGGTGATGGAGGTGCTGCCGTGATCAACGCCGCAAGCTCTTCGGATATTGCCGCGATGTTCTCCGCTCTGGCGCGTAGCATCGCCTGCAGCTCGGTCGCGACGCTGTCAGGCACGCCCGCGCCCGCTACCCATCGCCTCATGGTGCGGTCGGAAATTCTCAGGTCTCGGGCGAGAGGAGATTGCCACCTCTCGCCATACAGGGCCAATCCGGCTCTGGTCAGCAGGTCAGTTTGCATAAGGGTCATATGCCGGAACGGAACCCGGCTTCCAGTCGCGCGGTCCGTGGGGCCAGACCTTGCCGTTGTAGGAGATCGAAAACCGCATTTCGCCGCGCTCATTGACGAGCAGCGCGGGCGGCATCTCGCTGGCGCCGACGCCCATGCGGTCGCGCACGGCGCAGAACTTCTCCGAGGCTTCGGAAAGAGAGGCGACGGACCAACTGCGGCCCTCGACCTGAATGAAAAGCTCTTCGTTCTTCGTGATCTGAGTCATGTCCGGCCCTCCGTGGCCGTATCGGGCGGGGCCATTCCCCATCCCGTATATGTCCTAAATATAGGACATAAAGAAGACGCAGTCAAGGGGGTTGCCTGATGCTGGATCTGGACGAGGGCCTGCGCGCGCCGATCGTGGCCGCTTTCGCCGCAACGGCGGTGGAAATGCTCGGATATGCAGAGGGGTATTTGGACGCCCCAGGTCCGCGGCGCCCCGACGATATCCGCGCTGCGGAAGAGGCGCGACGGACGATCCTCGACGGTATGCGCCGAAATCTGGGGCCCCGCCTTTATGCCGAATTCAGCAAGCGGTGGAAGGCCGGCCGGGCTCGCTTGCGCACTCAAATGGAAGCAGGAGGGGGATCCTGATGGCGGCGCGCGGGAAACACCTGCCCGGCGCGCTTCAGGGCATGTGGCAATGGCCGGACGGCGCGGCGATCGCGCGCGGCCGGGTGCAGCATTCCGAGCACACCGCCCGGTTTCGCCGGGAGGCTCACGAGAAGGCGGTGGGCGCCAAGTTCCCGGCCGGGGTGCCGGAAGACAGCACCATCGAAGACGTCGCCCGGGCGCTCTGCCGGTACTGGCAATCGGAAGCGGACGGGCTCATGGCCGCGAACAAGCACGGGGCGTCCTACGACGCCGAACAATGCCAGCTCGACGTTATGGAAGCGGTCAGGATCCTCACCGGCGACAACGCGGTCCGGGACGCGGTCTATGCCGATATCGCCGAATGGCGGTGCGGGAACGGGCCCGGCGGGCATCGCGGGCGGACCACTCAATCAACCTGAAAAACAGGCTATCGACAGCGGGGAAAGACTATGCCGGAAAACAAGCGTCAACATGACACCGACGAGGATCTGTTCGAGGCCATGGCGGACGTGGATCTGCGGGACCTTGCCTGGATGGCATTGGACACGCAGCGCCTCCTCAAATCAGACTTTGCCATCACGGCGACCGGGGACGAGTTCCGGGCGGCCATGTTTCTGTGGTGCGAGGCCTGGCATCAGGTCCCGGCCGCGTCCCTCCCTGACGACGACGCCGTATTGGCCTCCCTCGCCGGGTACGGGCGCGCGGTGGGCGAATGGCTCAAGGTCCGCGAAAAGGCACTCCATGGCTTTATGAAGGGGCCCGGCGGGCGCCTCTATCATCCGGTGATCTGCGAAAAGGTGAAGGAGGCCCTGTCGTTCCAATCCGTCACCGAATCCAAGCGGACGCTGAGCCGCAACAGCTCGCGCCGGTACCGGGAAAAGCTCAAACGGGAAGCGGAGGCCGCGGCGGCGGGCGGGAATAGCGCAGGAGGCGGCGATTCCGCGTCACCAGACCGTCACGCGTCGGCATCACGTGACGGTCACGGTGACGTCACGGTGACGCCCGGTGACGCCCTTACTATACCTAACCCTACAGAACCTTCCCCCCCTTTATCCCCCCCGCGAAAGGCGAGGGGGAGAAAAACACGGGGCGAAGAATTGCCGGAAGGGTGGAAGCCGGACGCCGAGGCGGTGGCCTATGCCAGGCGCCTCGGTCTGGACCCGGACCGGGAAGTCGAGAAGTTCACCAACCACATCCGCGGCGCCTGCGGCGGCCGCGCCATAAGCCCGGACTGGAACGGCCGGTTCCGCTCCTGGTGTGACAAAGCACCCGGCCGGCGGGAGGGCGCGGCGCCCTCCGGTACCGGCGGTGGAGAACGCATCAACGGGCGCACCGAGGGAATGTGGCGCTCGCTGGTCGGCGACTTCAAAAACGGCAAGCGGTGGATATGGGGGGGCGCCGCTCCGGGCAAGCCCGGATGCGATGTGCCGCCGCATATCCAGCGGGAATTCGGTTTTGAACCTGTGACCACGCATTGAGGGGGTGACGATGATGGCACGGAATGTCGGCAGGCCGCCGAAAAAGGGCCAGGAGTTTCTGGCAATCACAAAGGACTTTGGAACGCCGGAACGGAAGCACCACGGCGGCGTTCAGCCGGTGGCGATCAAGCCGAAGGCGGGCAAGGACGTCGAGGTGGTGGCGCGGGTCAACTACGAACACCCGCTCGATATCTACCGGAAACGGGCGCAGGTCAACGAACGCGAGTTCGCCGCCGGTATACGCTTTCGCGGTCTCTATGAATTCGCGGTCGGAACGCAGGTCACGGCGGCCTACAAGGACCTGATTTCCGGAGAGCGCGGCGCACCGAGCGATGGGGAAAGCCGCGCCCTCGCCCATTCCGTGGTGAACCAGATCCTTGAGCGCATGGAAACAGCCAAGCAACGGGCGGCGATCATCGGCGTTTGCGGGCACGGGGATTTCGCCGGGGTCGCTTTCGAGAAGGAAGGCATACGCGTTTCCGGCGGGCACGCGTTGAGCGAACTCAGGGGGGCTCTGAACAAGGCGGCGGACTATTGGGGGCTTCCGAAAGAGCGAAACGATGAATGACGCGGATCTGGACGAAGCACTTCGGAAGCATGAGATACTGTTGGATCGGTTCTTTGACGAGATCGTCAACGCGTGGGGCGAGGCGGTCATTCGCGAGGCTTTAGACCGTCATCTTGCCGATCAGGCTCTTATCGCCCGCCTTCAGCCGCGCTGCCATCACCGGCACATTGTCGCGAAACACTCCTGGTAGCCCGCCGTTTCAACATATTGTGGGCGTAAAAATAACTTGCGCATCATAAAGTCGTTCGGTACAAAAAAAGCACTGTCGCGAAGTGTGAGAGAAAACCCGCCCGGGCTCCAGAGGCGGGTTTTTTTGTTCGCTTCTTTGACCTAGCGGACGGTTGCCGGAGTGGCTGAACGGTGACCTGACGCAAGGCCTCTCACCGCTGGCGCAGGCGGCAATGGTGCGGGGTCCGTGGGTTGGAATCCCACACCGTCCGTTAGGTCAAACGCGGGTTGCCTCCGCTTCGCGCGTATCCCCCCTATAGAATCCCCCGCCGGCGGGGGCCCGGGTGTTAGCGCACCCAAAGCCGAGCGGCGGCACCGCTCAACGGATAACCGGCCCCGCCTTCCCTCCGGAGGGCCCGGCTCACAGCCGCTGGTTGATGGGGCTGACTTCCGCCTGGGATCGGGCAGCCCCTATGAAGGAAAGTCCCGCGCGGGGATGCTCAGAGGCTACGGCAACGCGCTCGTCGGGCCGCAAGCACAGGCGTTTATCGAAACGGTGATGGAAACGCTGCTGGTTGACACGGCGGCATAGGCGCGAAAGGACACGCCATGAAGACCTTCGAGACCTATCTGACCGATGCCGAGCGCAACGGCTGCATTGACCATCGCCTGCGGTTACAGCGCGGCCCGGGCGGCGAGGTGCGGTTCGATATCCATCCTGTCGACCGGGACGGCGAGACGCTCGACCTCGAGGTCGCCGGCAACAGTTTGGCGCCGTTCTTCAACGCCGAAGTCGCCGAACTGCTCGAAATCGAAGGTTTCGTCACGAAAGAAGACATCGAGGAGATCAAACGCTTGATCCGGGCCGGGCTGCCGGTTCCGGCTGCCGGGCTTTCCCGCGATGACGTTCCGGAGCCGGAGGGCGACGGCGACACGCGCCTGTGAGCCGGCTCGCTCGGCTTCGGGAGCGGGTAACAACGCGCGACCTTCGCCGTACCGCCGCTCCGGAGCCCAAGAAGGCGGATCCTTTCTACGCGTCGCCGGAATGGCGGCGGCTGATGGCCGCGATCATCCGCGAGCGCGGCCGGAAGTGCGAGGAATGCGGGCGGACACTTGACGAGGCGGGCGGTCGAGTCCGGGTGTTCGGCGATCACATCGTTGAACTGAAGGACGGCGGCGCTCCGCTCGACAAGGCAAACGTGATGCTGCGCTGCGGGCGCTGCCACACGAGGAAGACCATCAAGGCCCGCGCGGCCCGGATGAAGGGGTAAGGGGGGTAAATCTCTACGGTTTTTGGGGGTCGTTACCGCTAGGGGTCTCACGCGCAGAAAAAATTTCTGCGTTTGATTTTTTCTTTGATTTCCGGAAATCAAACCGAGGGGTGAAAACTTCAATGGCTAGAGGCGGTTACAGGCCGGGGGCCGGGCGCCCCAAAGGCTCCCGCACCTCGCCGGAAAAGAAAGCTGCGAAGAAGGCGAAATCGACCAAGCCAAACAAGCCTTCGGAGAAGCCGACGGCTGCGCCGGAAACGGAAGCGACCGACGAGCAGCTGATGCCTGTCGACTACCTGATTAAGGTCATCAACGACCCGAGCGCGAACGCGGACCAGAAAATGCGGGCGGCGATCGCCGCGGCACCTTTCGTCCATACCCGTACGGCGGACAACAAGCCGGGCAAGAAACAACAGGCCGCGGACAGGGCGAACGCGGCGTCCAGTTCCGGACGTTTTGCCGTTCCCGCCGGCCCGCCGGGGCTCCGCAAAGTCGTGGATAACACCGGGTGAAGTGGTCCACGGCCTGCCCCGATTGGGAAACGAGGATCCGGGAGGGGCGTTCGCTCGTTCCAATTGAGCCGCTTTTCCCGAACGAGGCGGAAGAGGCGCTCAAGGTGTTCAAGTCCCTGAGGATCGCCGACGCCCCCGGGCAGCCGACTTTCGGTGAAGCGTGCAAGCCTTGGGTGTTTGACCTGGTAGCGGCGATTTTCGGGGCGTACGACGCAGAGACCGGTCGACGCAAGATCCAAGAGTTCTTCCTCCTGGTCTCGAAGAAGAACATCAAGTCGACCCTGGCGGCCGGCATCATGATGACGGCCATCATTCGCAATTGGCGAATGTTCGCCGAGTTCCTGATACTGGCGCCGACAAAGGAAGTCGCGGACAACGCATTCAGCCCGGCAAGCGGCATGGTGGCGCTCGATGAAGAGCTCGCCGAAATCATGCACGTGCAGGATCACATCAGGACGATCACGCACCGGCAAACCGGGACACAGTTGAAGGTTGTAGCAGCGGACAGCGAGACGGTTTCCGGGAAGAAAGCAACGGGCGTCCTGGTTGACGAGTTGTGGCTCTTCGGCAAGCGTGCCGCCGCGGCGAAGATGCTCAGAGAGGCAACCGGCGGGCTGGCGTCCCGGCCCGAAGGCTTCCTGATGTTTCTGTCGACGCAGTCGGACGATCCGCCGGCGGGCGTGTTCAAGCAGAAGCTCGATTATCACCGTAACGTCCGGGACGGGAAAATCGATGATCCGGTCAGCTTGCCGGTGATCTACGAGTTTCCGCAGGCGATGCTGGACTCGGACGCACACCTGGACCCCGCGAATTTCGGGATCACAAACCCGAACCTCGGCGTTTCGGTCGATACGGCCTTTCTTGAGCGGGAACTCGCCAAGGCTCAGAACGACGGGGAGGAAGAACTCCGCGTCTTTCTCGCCAAGCATCTGAATGTCGAGATTGGGCTTGGGCTTCAGTCGGACCGCTGGCCCGGCGCGGAATTCTGGGAGGCCTCGGCAAACCAGAGTTTGACTTTGACCGAAATCATCCGGCGGGCCCGGGTAATTACGGTCGGAATTGACGGCGGCGGCCTGGACGACCTCTTAGGTCTCTGCATCTTGGGCCGGTGCGCCGTGACGAACGACTGGCTCGCCTGGAACCATGCGTGGGCCCACCCATCGGCGCTCAAGCGAAGGCAGCGAGAAGCGCCGCGCTACAAGGACTTCGAGAAGGACGGAGACCTGACCATCGTTAAGGCGGTCGGCGATGACGTGGCCGACGTTGTCGACCTCGTTGCGCTGGTGAAGGACTCCGGAAAGCTGGCGGAGGTCGGGGTTGACCCCGCCGGCATCGGGGCAATTCTCGACGCGCTCGAGGATCTGGGCCTTGACGAAAAGCAGATTGTTGGAATTCCGCAAGGCTGGAAGCTTTCCGGAGCCATCAAGACCACGGAACGGAAACTCGCTGCCGGCGGCATGCTCCATGCCGGCATGCGAATGATGAACTGGTGCGTCGGCAATGCGCGGCAGGAGCCGAAAGGTAACGCCATCCTGATCACGAAACAGAAATCCGGCGCGGGAAAGGTCGACCCTCTGATGGCGACTTTCAACGCGGTCGCACTCATGAGCATGAACCCGGAGCCCCGCGGCGGCCGGTCATTCTGGGATAGTGAGGACTGATGAACGAGCAAAGCGGATACGGTTCGATGGCCGGGCGGGCTCTTGACGTCGTTCTGGTATTCGGAGGCGCCGCGGCGATCGCATTCGGCGCCTGGCAGCTCCTTGCGCCGGCCGGTTGGATCGTTGGCGGGGCACTTGCGGCCGGCCTTGGCCTATTCGGTTCGGTCGGCCGGACAAGCTGATGCGCGGGATTTTCTCATCGCTGTTTTCGCCCGCTCGCAAGAACGTGGCGTTTCAGGAGGAATTCTGGCCGGATTTCATCCGCCGCGCACGATCCGGGCAGGTTGTGACACACGAGACCGCCCTTCAAACAATGGCGGTTCTGGCGTGTGTCCGGGTTCTCAGCAACGGCGTTGCGCAGGTTCCGTTCAAGCTGTTTCAGAAAAGCGGCGACGAGCGGAAAGAAGCGACAGGCCATCCGGTTTTTGACCTGCTGCACCGGCGCCCGAACGAGTGGCAGACCAGCTTTGAGTACCGTGAAACGATCATGTTGCACCTGCTGCTGGCGGGAAACCACTACTCGTTCAAAAACGTCGTCAATCGGAAACTGATGGAACTAATTCCGTTAGAGCCCGGCAATGTGACGGTGAAACGCGAGGTCTCAGGGCGCCTGCGATATCTGGTTCAAGGCGCGGACGGCAAACAGGAAGAATTTCCGCAGGAGGCCATCTGGCATATCCGCGGGCCGTCCTGGAATAGCTGGCTCGGAATGGACGCGGTCAAGTTGGCCCGTGAGGCAATTGGGCTTTCACTCGCGACCGAGGCCGCGCACGCCGATCTGCATGCAAACGGCGCATGGGCGTCCGGGACATATTCCGTCGACGGTACGCTTGACGAAGAGCAGCACAAGAAGCTCGAGGCCTGGATCAAGAAGAGCATCAGCGGTCCAAACCGCGGTGCGCCTCTGGTACTCGATCACGCGGCAAAGTGGCTGCAACAGTCAATGTCGGGTGTCGATGCTCAACACCTTGAGACCCGGAGGTTTCAGGTCGAGGAGGTGGCTCGGGGACTGGGGGTGATTCCGATGATGATAGGGGTCACAGAAAAGACCGCAACCTATGCGTCGGCGGAACAGATGTTCATAGCACATGTCGTTCACGGTTTGGCGCCGCATTACGAACGCATCGAGCAGTCGGCTGACGTGAATCTTCTGACCAAAGAAGACCGGCAGGCGGGCTTCTACACAAAGTTCAACGCCGACGGCCTGATGCGGGGCGCAGCGAAGGACCGCGCCGAGTTCCTCTGGAAGATCTGGTCCATGGGCGCCATCAACTCGAACGAAGTTCGGGAACTGCTCGATCGCAACCCCTATGACGAAGGAAGCATCTACCGGGTTCCGTCGAACACTATGGCAGTCGAAAAAGGCTCCAAGAGCCTTAGCGGCGGCGAGGATCCGGGCGTTGAGCCGCCGCGGCGGCCCTCCCCTAACTGATCAGGAAAAAGCTATGGCGAAACGACTTATCGAAGTCGCCCCGGCAATGGCGGGGCGGGCGGCAAACCGTGCGCCTGCAGCGCTCGGGCCGGGCATCATTCGGCTTGCCGAGGGTGAGCAGGATGAAAACTCCGCTGAAATCTACATCTATGGCGATATCGGCGGCTGGTGGGGCGGCGTTGACGCGGAGGTGCTGGCGAAGGAAATCGCCGCGCTCGACGTTGAAACGATCAATGTCCGGATCAATAGCCCGGGCGGGCTCGTTTTCGGCGGTATCGCGATCTACAACGCGCTGGCTCGCCACAAGGCCAAGGTGATTGTCCACATCGACAGCCTGGCCGCCTCTATCGCGTCCGTAATTGCTATGGCCGGCGACGAGATCAGGATCGCCGAAAGCGCACATATCATGATCCACAAGCCGTGGTCTGGCGTCATTGGTGATTCCGATACCATGCGGCTCGAGGCGGATATTCTCGACACGTTGGAATCCGCGATCATCGACACTTACGAGGCTCGCACGGAACAGGACCGCGGAGAACTCGAGGCGTGGGTTGCCGCCGAGACCTGGTTCAAGGGCAAGGACGCCGTAGATCACGGATTTGCCGACGTCCTCGTGCCTTCGAAAAAGAAGGCCAAGGCCGCCGCGGGCTCTGCCCTCCTCGCCTATTTTCAGCGGACACCCAAGGAACTCCTGCCCGAAGGGGCATCGGATCCTGCCGTCCGTGAAATCGAGCGCCTTCTCCGAGAGGGGGAAGGTTTCTCCAACGCGCATGCGAAGCGGCTCGCGTCCGCCGTCATGCGCATCACCGGCCCGCATCGTGACGGTGCGGGCCAACAGCCGACCGACACCCTGCGTGACGAGGGAGAGGATCAAGAGGCCCTTGAAGGGCTTTCTCAGCTGGCTGCAACCATCCGATCCACGCTCAACAAGTGAGGTTTGAAATGCCCGATAAAGCACCGAAGGAAGTCATCCAGGAGGTCGAATCTGCGGTCAAGGAACTGCACGCGGCCAACGACGCGAACGAGAAGCGCCGGGACGCGCTTCTCGAAGAGAAACTCGAGCGCATCAACGAGACGCTCAACAAGCACGAAGGTCTGAACCAGGCGATTACGCTTGCCGAGGCAAATGCCAAGGCAATCAAGGATTTTCAGGAACAGATGGATCGTATCGAAGCCGCGGCCAACCGGCCCGGCATGCCGGGCGGTGCGAACGACAACGCCGACGCGGAGTATCGCGCGGCATTCGACCGCGCAATTCGCCGTCCGGATGATGACCGCTCGCCGGAAGACCGGGAGGCCCTGAAGAAGCGCAAGAACGCGCTGACGAAGAGCGATGACAGTGGGGCCGGCTATCTCGCGGCGCCGCCGGACCTCCAGAAGGAGATCATCAAGGACCTGATCGAGACCACTCCTATGCGGGCTCTGGCAACGGTTCGGACCATCGGCGGGTCCAGCCTGAAGCAGCCGCGGAAGACCGGTAACGGATCCGCGACGCGTGTGGGTGAAACCCAACAGCGGAACAACACCGGAGATCCGAGCTACGGCATGTTCGAGGTCAACGCGCCGGAGCTCTTCGCGCGCGTCGAGATCGCGCAGCAGATGCTCGAGGATCAGGACTACGATCTGCTGGCCGAGCTCCGGGAAGACGCCGTGGAGCAGTTCTCGGTGAAGGAAGGCGCGGAGTACATTTCCGGCACCGGCGGCAGCAATCAGGCCGAGGGTATCCTCACGAACGCCGACATTGCATTCACCGCCGGCGGACACGCGTCCCAGATCACGGCCGACGGTCTTATCACGATGTGCTACGACCTCAAGACCGGTTACAGCCGGAACGCCACTTGGGGTCTGAACAGGAAGACACTCGGCGCGATCCGCAAGCTGAAGGGCTCCGACAACAACTATCTCTGGCAGTCGGGCCTGGCCGCCGGAAAGCCGAACACCATTCTGGATTCGCCCTATGCCGAGATGCCCGACCTGCCGGACATCGCGGCCAACACTTTCCCCGTCACCTACGGCGACTTCCGCAAGGGATATGTGATCGTGGACCGCGTCCTGATCATGTTCCAGGTCGACTACACCACGGGCGCCGACAACGGCCTGGTGGTGTTCCGCGGCCGCCGCCGCACCCGCGGGGGGGGGCCTCCGCCGGGAGGCATCCCCCAGGAGGCGGGTCGGAGCCATGTCGTTCTGGGG